>CAHJXH010000001.1 GCA_903644075.1 Sphingobacteriaceae bacterium
GCTCGGCATTAATGCCGAGCCTTTGCTTTATATTTTTTATCTGACAACAGACAACTGATAACCGACAACGGAATTACACGCTTTCCTTTTGCAATAAAGCCGGTATGGTCTTAAATATCAATCTTAAATCGTTTTTAAGGCTGTGGTTTTTGGCATAAACGTTATCAAGCATTAAGCGTTCTTCTTCACTCATGTCACCTTTGCCGCGTTTTTCTACCTGCCATAATCCGGTGATACCGGCAGGGGCATTAAAGCGCAGGGCATATTTGTCGGTGGTTAATTTTTCGGCTTCGTAGAGTGGAAGCGGGCGGTTGCCAACAATGCTCATGTCGCCAATGAAAACGTTCCATAATTGTGGTAGTTCATCGATACTGGTATTGCGGATAAAATTACCAACCTTGGTAATACGCGGGTCGTTTTTCAGTTTAAAGAAGGCCGAACCAGCAGCAGTCTTTTTATTGCTGGCGTAATCCTTTTCGCACCAGCTGTTTTTGTCAGCATAAACCGGGAACTGGCATTTACCTGCTTTCAAACAATCGTTACACAACATAGTGGTAACAGGGGTTGGCGAAACAGAACTTTGTGTTTCAGCAGGTGCTGCATTGGTAACAGGGGCAGTTGTATCTGCGGGGGCATCCGCTCCGTTGGCAGAATATTGGTTTAAGTGTTTCAGATCCTTTAAACGCTGATCGGCATTTACAAACATCGACCTGAATTTATAGAACTTAAATACCCGGTAACCGGTACCTACACGTAATGAGTAATAAAATGCAGGGCCTTTAGATTCGAGCCTAACCAGTAAATAAACAATTAGAAACACAGGCGAGAGCATCAGTAATGCTAAACCTGAGAAGAAAATATCGAATGCGCGTTTGCCACGTGGTACAATATAAGTGTCGTTAACCTTTTCATGTACCTTGCTTTTAATATCCTTCCAGTGATTGATCAGGAAATTAACCCGTAACTGCACTTTATGCATTTTAGCCGGAGCCTTAAATACATCTACTACACCGGCTTGTAATGCCAGTTTACGAAGGTTGCTGTTATATTGATTGGCAATTAAAAAGAAAGGCACGTTAGGCAAGCCCTTATTTTTAAATGCTTCCAACAGGGTTATGCCCGATGGAGCCAGTATCTCACTTTGTGAAATAATGCCTACAATATTTAGTTTTTTACTTTCCCATGCTGAGGCAAGCTCAACACCGTTGTTAAAGTAAAGGATTTGCCTGTCTTCAAAGTCACAGCAATTAAGCATAGCTATCACATCTTCCGAGCCGTGTATTACAGCCAGGTAATTGATGTTGCCGTCAGCCAAAGTAGAATCGCCCATAAATTAATATGTTATTTTACCTATACGTCTTAAAATAGCTCTTACCCTTGCTTCAACCTCTGCGGGGTTAAATGGTTTTACAATAAAATCATCGGCACCGCTATCCAGGCATTTAATACGTGTTTCAGAGCTGTCTTCGCCCGAAAGTATAATTACCGGTATCGATTTAAAGAAGTCGCTTGCACTTAGCTGGGCCACCAGTTCCAATCCGCTTAGGTTTGGTGTGTTCAGATCCGAAATAATCAGATCGGGGATGTTGCCATTCTGCAAATGCGAAAGGGCATCCATAGCGGTGGGCAAAATTTCAACATCATAAGTTTTGCTGAGAAACTTTTTGAGGATCAGTTGCATGTATGCATCATCCTCTACAGCAAGAATTTTGGTACGGTCAGAATCATTTAAACCCATTTCGCGGAATATTACTTATGTGAATTATTGTACCGTTAAAGATACCTTAAAATATGTGATGTTGTTTTATAACTTTTACGTAAAAAATGCCCTTACAGTTTCGGTAATCACAATTTTATCCAAAAACTCGCTTCAGTCGCTTAAAGGTTGCCTTCCATAGTCCGCCATCAATTTGTATACGCCTGTCGGTAGTCCAAACAATAGCTTTTGGGCTGGTTACCCGGTATAAATTGCCGAAGCCTTTTTCTTTTAATTTTAAGGCAAGGTACCCATCTTCATTAGTGCCCGGAGGGTGGTTAAAATGATCAACCTGTAAACCCTGCTCACGGCGGAAACCCGAATTAAAGCCATAAACATTCACGGCTTCGTTTTTAAAGAATTTATTGTAGAGCCGTGTAAAATCGGCAATGTATTCGTAAAAGAAATAGGTACCCCGGCCTGTGCTGCCAACAGGTATAAAAGAGAAACGGCCGTAAGTAATAGCCACTTTGTCTGAATTAGCCAGCGGCTTCACCATTTCCTCAATCCAATCCTTCGGATAAATGGTATCGGCATCGGCATTTAAAATGTATTTGCCGGTTGCGGTATCTAAACCCATATTGCGCGATACAGTAATACCCTGTATACTTTGCAAAACGCAGGTAACACCGCAAGCCTTAACCAGCTCTTCGGTCTTATCTTTCGAGTTATTGTTAACCACTACAATTTCAACCGCACGGTCGGTAATATTATTACAAAGCGATGAAAGCGTTTGCACAATGGTAAGCTCCTCGTTGTAAGCCGGTATAGAAACGGTGACTTCGGCCGGGCCGGTTTTGCGCAGTTTTTGATATGCTGCGTTTACCTCAGCAGGTTCAATCTTGTCAATGATGTAGTGATTAATATAACCAGGTATTCCGATCGGCCTCATATAGCTGCAAATTAGTAAACTATTTTAATTGTAAAATAAAACCTTTTACATCAATCTTTATATTTAAGTTTCGTTATTATAAATTATTATTGAGGCAAGCCGTTTAACTAATAGATGAATACCGAACAAACAAGACTCAAAGATGCCAGCTGGAAACACTGGGGCCCATATGTAAGCGACCGCCAGTGGGGCACTGTCCGCGAAGATTATAGCGCCAATGGAGATGCCTGGAACTACATAACCCACGATATGGCCCGCAGCAAGGCTTATCGTTGGAGCGAGGAAGGTATAGCGGGTATTTGCGACGATCAGCAGTATCTCTGTTTTTCTATAGCTTTATGGAATAAGAAAGATCCTATCCTTAAAGAGCGCTATTTTGGCTTGAGTAACCCCGAAGGTAACCATGGCGAAGATGTAAAGGAGCTTTACTATTATTTAGATAGCACGCCCACACATTCATACATGAAAATGCTGTACAAATATCCGCAGCAGGCATATCCTTACGAGCAGTTAAAAACGGTAAATGCACAACGGTCGCGCAGCGAACCTGAGTTTGAACTGATTGATACAGGTATTTTTGAGCACGACGAATACTTTGATGTATTTGTTGAATACGCCAAAAACGCCTGCGATGATATATTGATAAAAATTACTGTGCATAACCGTGCCGGTGTTGATGCACCAATTAATGTTTTACCAACTGTATGGTTCCGCAATACCTGGGCATGGGGCAGGCATGTAAGCGTGCCGAGTATTAGTGTAGATTCGGCAAAGGCAATTGGGTTGTACAGCAAAAATATAGGCGAATACTGGTTAATGGCTGATGGAAACCCTGAATGGTTATTCTGTGATAACGAAACCAATACTAAACGTCTTTACAATTTCGACAATGGCAAACCCTATCCTAAAGACGGTATAAATGACCACTTGGTTCAAGGTGCGCCTACTGTAAACCCACAGCAAAAAGGCACCAAAGCAGCAGCTAATTATGATCTGGTAGTACCTGCACGCAAAAGCGTGGAGCTGCATTTACGCCTCACCAAAAACCCCGCGAACAACTTCAGCGATTTTGATTCTATATTTAATGCAAGGATAAAAGAGGCCGACGACTTTTATGCCGATGTACAGCAAGGCATTGCTAACCCCGACATTACCATGGTGCAACGCCAGGCTTTTGCCGGTATGTTATGGAGTAAGCAGTTTTATAATTATAACGTATTCCAGTGGCTCAATGGCGATCCAGATCAGCCTAAGCCGCCGGCAGAGCGTTTCAAAATGCGGAATTACGATTGGCAGCATTTAACGGCACGTGAAATTATTTCGATGCCCGATAAATGGGAGTACCCCTGGTTTGCCGCCTGGGACCTATCGTTCCATTGCCTGCCTTTGGCCAAAGTTGATCCCGATTTTGCCAAACAGCAACTGATATTACTTACCCGCGAATGGTATATGCACCCCAATGGCCAGTTACCTGCTTATGAGTGGGCTATGGGCGATACCAACCCCCCTGTACATGCCATGGCCACCTGGAATGTTTACAAGATTGATAAGCTGGCAAACGGCGGTAAAGGTGACTTGTTTTTCCTGGAAACCGTTTTCCATAAATTGATGCTCAACTTTACCTGGTGGGTTAACCGTAAGGATTCGGCAGGGAATAATATTTTCGAGGGCGGTTTTTTGGGGCTGGATAATATCGGCGTTTTCGACCGTAACGCACCGCTACCAACAGGCGGCTACATGGAACAAGCCGACGGCACCAGCTGGATGGCCATGTACTCCTTAAACCTGATGCGTATTGCCATTGAACTTGCTACGGTTAATAAAACTTACGAAGAAATCGGTGTGAAATTCTTCGACCACTTTATGTATATCGCGGGTGCTATGTCGAGTATGGGGGATGGGAAAGACGGCTTGTGGGATGAGGAAGACGGCTTTTTCTACGACGGTCTGGAACTGCCGGATGGTACCACCCAACGCTTAAAAGTACGCAGCGTGGTAGGTCTGATCCCAATGTTTGCGGTAGAAGTATTGGATGAGGCAGATGTAGTTAACAGCCCAATTTTTAACCAACGTTTTAAATGGTTTTACGATAACCGCCCCGACCTGGCCGACCAGATTTCAAGGCTTAACGAAAGTAATGCCGATGGTAAACGTTTGGTGAGCCTGCTCCGAGGACATCGTATGAAAATGCTGCTGAAATATATGCTGGACGAAGGTGAGTTTTTAGGTGATTACGGCATCCGTTCGGTATCAAAATATCACCTTGATAACCCGTTCCGTATTATGGCCGGCGGTAATGAGTTTAGTGTGAAATACCTGCCTGCCGAAAGCGACAGCGGTTTATTTGGCGGTAACAGCAACTGGCGCGGGCCTATCTGGCTGCCAATGAACTACCTCATTATAGAGAGTCTAGAACGTTTTTATCAATACTATGGCGATGAGTTTAAGGTAGAATGCCCAACAGGCTCGGGCATATTTATGAATCTCAAGGATATTGCCGATGAGATCCGTACGCGTTTATCAGGAATCTTCAGAAAAAATAAAGAGGGCCAACGCCCTGTATTTGGCAACAATACCAAGATACAAACCGACCCTGCATTTGCAGATCATATCCTATTCCACGAATATTTTGATGGTGATACAGGTAAAGGCCTGGGTGCTTCGCACCAAACCGGGTGGACGGGATTGGTGATAAGTGCTTTAAGTTTGAGCCTGCACCCGGATGCTTAATTTTTGATTAGGTAATTAGCTAATTTGTCAATCCTTGTGACACAGTTGCGTCACGAAAAATGTCAAATCAGCCTCAGATATTTGTTGTGTTCCTTTTGGGTTGATGTAGCCTGAAGGGAATATGCTGATAATAGGATCAGTAGAAATGGAAAGGATATAAGCTCGTCATGCCGAATTTATTTCACTGTTGTCCGGGGAAGTTAATTAGGCATTTATAATATGCCTTTAAATACTCGAAAAAGCCACTTTTTATCGTGTTTTAAAAGTAAGCCCCCTACTTTCTGCTCAAGTATTTTTGTTTTTGAAGACCGGCTGTCCGGTAAAAACTTTAGAATAGTAGTTGATTTCTTTCACTTAGACCCTTTATGGTTGCGATATAGGCTTTTAAGAAATCTTTTGTATAAAATATTGTGGCTATTTCGATTCCGGCTGTCCGGTACTTTTTCGAAAAATCTTTTCCCGGACAACAGTGAATTTATTTCGGCAACCCACGTGCTTAGTATAAAGTAAGCAAAGTTCACCTGTCCTGTGGGGTGCCGAAACAAGTTCGGCATGACTGAAAGAGGCCTCACATCAGTTCAACAAATTCGTTTGAACTTACCAATTCATGGAGCATCCACACTCCAATTATTCACTTTTAATTTATTATAATTTAGTTCGGGCCAGTGGATGTCTGGACTCAATAAGTTTGTCATTATTAACGATAGTGAAGAATCTTCTTCGCCATACATTGTGAACTTACAAAGCGAAGAAGATATTTCGCTGGCGCTCAATATGACAAATTCGTTAAAACCAACTTAATCAACAATTCAACTTCATCAACACAATAAACCAAGACCATTTGTATATTTATATATGATTGCCGAATCCATCGCCATATTGCCCATCATCAAAGTAAACAGCCAGGGCCGCTTTGAGCAAACTGATATGCTGGCTGCTGAAGAACCGCTGGAAATCAGGCTTGAATATGGCGAAACCGGTCACCGGAAAATTCAAAATGTATCGGTTACCATGCGCACACCGGGTAATGATGCAGAACTGGCTACCGGCTTTTTATTTACCGAAGGCATTATCAAAAACAGCAGCGATGTAGCCGAAGCATCACATTGTTTTATTGCCTGTGCCGAAAATAAGGAAAACGTTATACAGGTAAGCCTCAAAGCCGGCGTGATGCCTAATCTCCGCAATAGCGAACGAAATTTTTATACCACATCCAGTTGTGGGGTTTGCGGCAAAGGTTCTATTAATGCTATTCGCACGGTAAGTGAGCAAAGTTTAGCCGTGGATAATACTAACAGCATTGATACACAAATATTAATTAGCCTGCCGCAAATTTTAGAAAACAGCCAGGAAGTATTTGCTGATACAGGTGGGCTGCATGCTTCGGCATTATTTACTACCGACGGCGAATTATTGATAGTGCGAGAAGACGTTGGCAGACATAACGCATTGGACAAACTCATTGGTGCAGCATTAAACAACAATAAGTTACCGTTAAACCAGCAAGTATTGTTACTGAGCGGACGCGCCAGTTTCGAGCTGGTACAAAAAGCGGTAATGGCAGGTATCAATATTATTGCTGCTGTAGGCGCGCCATCAACGTTGGCCGTGCAACTGGCCGAAGAATTTAATGTAACCCTGGTTGGGTTTCTACGTAACCAGCGATTTAATATTTATACCGCAGCACATCGAATAACCAATACAAATAAAATACCCCAGAGTAATGAAGATCAGGATTAAAGCTAACGCTGTACGTTTCAGGTTAACCAAAAGTGAAGTAGAACGCTTCGCCCATGAAGGTGTGATGAAGGAAGTTGTTGATTTTGGCGATGATACGCTTACCTACGTTTTGCAGCGTACAATGCAGCAAAACCTGTTTGCCACCTTTAAAAATAACATTATCACCCTGTTTGTGCCTGAAGCTTTGGCTGATGACTGGACAGGTACCGATCGTGTGGGTATCCAGGGCAATGGCGGCCCGCTGCAATTATTAGTGGAAAAGGATTTTACCTGCCTTGATAATGTAGAAGAAGACCAGAGCGATAATTATCCTAATCCATTAGCCGTAAAAAGCCATGAGTAAAACACAGCAATTGCCGCCAGAAGTGCCGCAGCCTAATGCCGAAAATCCGGAAGAGTTATCAGATAAACTAAAGGTAACCGAGCCTAAAAAATGGGCTGCGGGTATACCGGCTGTTCTACAAGCTTTTCAGGATATTCTAGAAGAAACCGGCCCTACTAGAGGTATGGGCGCATTGCTGAAAATGAACCAGAAACATGGTTTCGATTGCTCGAGCTGTGCCTGGCCTGATCCTGATGATGACCGATCTCCAATTGCGGAGTATTGCGAAAACGGTGCTAAGGCACTGGCCGAAGAGGCTACTACTAAAAAATTAACTGCTGAGTTTTTTGCCGAGAATTCAATTGCCGATCTGGCCAAGCTGGATGATATGCACATTGGTAAAAAGGGACGTATTGCCCAGCCGGTTTATTTGCCGAAAGGGGGTACGCATTATCAACCTGTAAGTTGGAATTGGGCGTTTAAAAAAATAGCAGAGCATCTAAATGCGCTCGAATCTCCTAACGAGGCAGCCTTTTATACATCGGGCCGAACCAGCAATGAAGCTTCTTTTTTATACCAGTTATTTGTAAGAGAATATGGCACCAACAACATGCCCGATTGCTCTAACATGTGCCACGAATCAACCAGCGTTGGCCTTGCTGAATCTATCGGCATAGGTAAGGGAACGGTTACGCTCGAAGATATTCATGATACCGATCTGCTGATTATCATGGGGCAAAATCCCGGAACCAATCACCCGCGGATGCTTACCGCTTTACGTAAGGCTAAAGAGAAAGGTGCTAAGATCATCGCTGTAAACCCTTTGAAAGAGGCAGGGCTAATGGCTTTTAAAGATCCGCAAACGGTACGTGGTTTTATAGGCACAAGTGTACAATTGGCCGATCTTTATTTACAGGTAAAAATCAATGGCGATATGGCTTTGCTGAAAGCTATCGAACTGTTATTGTATCAGGCCGAAATGGAAACTCCGGATGAGGTGTTCGATCATAAATTCATCCAGGAAAGCACGGTTAATTACGAGCAATTTATTGAGCATATCCAGCAATATAATGTAGATGAATTGGCTGAGGCTGCCGGAGTTCCGATAGCTCAACTTCGCGAAGCTGCCGATATGATAGCGCATAAAAAACGCATTATAGTTTGCTGGGCAATGGGGATTACACAGCACAAGAATGGGGTAGACACGGTTAAAGAAATTGTTAACCTCGTATTGCTGAAAGGAAGTATCGGTAAACCTGGATCAGGCTTATGCCCTGTGCGTGGACATAGCAATGTGCAGGGAAACCGTACGATGATGATCTACGATAAACCTTATGAAAAGCAATTGGCCGCACTTAAGGAAGTATACGGTTTCGATCCGCCAAAAGAACATGGATTTGATGTAGTGGATTCTATCAAAGCCATGCATGATGGCCGTTTGAAAGTCTTTTTTGCAATGGGTGGAAACTTCCTTTCGGCCACACCCGATACCACTTTTACGGCCGAGGCTATGCGGAAGACTAAACTTACCGTTAACATATCAACCAAATTAAATCGGGGGCATTTAATAACCGGCGAAGAGTCGATCATACTGCCAACCTTTGCACGAAGCGATAAAGATGTTATCAACGGCATCCCACAGATTGTAAGCTGCGAAAACTCGATGGGGGTGGTGCAGCAATCCAAAGGTGTGCTCGATCCTGTTTCTGATGATTTGATGAGCGAATCTGTTATTGTATGTAATCTGGCCAAAGCGGTATTGGGCAGCAGATCTGTAGTAAACTGGGGCCGCTACATGGAAAGCTATGATAATATCCGTGATGATATTGAAAAGGTGATACCGGGTTTCGAAGAATATAATAAGCAAATCCGCAAGCCGGGTGGTTTTTACCTGCCTAATGCACCTCGCGCCGGTAAGTTTGAAACACCTGATTGGGGTGGTAAGGCGGCTTTCAACGTTGCAGGTTTACCTAAACATGAGCCAGAGGCCGACGAATATTACCTAACCACCATCCGCAGCCACGACCAGTTTAATACCACTATTTATGGCATGGAAGATCGTTATCGTGGTATCCACAATGAGCGCCGGGTAATATTTATGAACCCTGCGGATATTGCCAAAGCGGGCTTCAAAGCAGGCGACCAGGTTGATATATCCAGCCATTACGATGGGGTAGAGCGGATTGCCCGCCTGTTTATCATTGTTGCCTACGATATTCCAGAACGAAACACGGCTGTATATTATCCCGAAGGCAATGTACTAGTACCGATAAGCAGCGTTGCTGATAAAAGCAATACCCCAACTACCAAGCTGGTTTTTGTGAAGATCAGGAAGCATGGGATGTAATTAGGTAATTCGTCAATTTGCTGATTTGTCAATGCCTAGGAGGGCTATTTCTTCCGATATGCTCTCCAACCCGTCATGCCGAATTTATTTCCGTACCCCACATGCTAGGTGTAAAAATGCAAAGTGTGCTACCTGTCCCGTGGGGTGCTGAAACAAGTTCAGCATGACGGCATAGAACAATAAAGGTTTGTGAACTTATTTCTTCGTCGCCTTATCTTTCAAAATACCATCAAATGAGATTGCGCTTTTGTTGGTGATGGTAAACTGTACATTGGTGTAGCCATCGGCAGAGATATACATGTTAATGGTGTCCATATATTTTACGTCGGATGGTTTGATGATTACATCCCAGCCGCCTTTTTTCTTGGCGGTAATTTTATAAGTGAATTTGGTAGAGGTAAATTTTATACCCCCATCAGTGTTACCATAACCGGTGTCAAAGTAAGCACGGCCAAAATAAGGCAGATAAGCAATCAAAGAGTCTTTGCGCACCTTAAAATCATAATCGGAATTCAGGTAACGATGCCCGCCACCCAATGGATTAGCATATTGCGCTATAAAGGTATAATGTTGCGATTCAATCAAGGCTTTTACCGCATCTTGCTGGGCTTTCTTTTTATCGGCCTTGGTTGGTGTGGTTTGGGCAAAAGCAGTGGTGATGGTTGTAAGAGCGATGAATAGTACGAAGATGTGTTTTATGGATTTCATGGCGGTAGATTAATTGGTTATGCCGGCTTACACGTCATTGTGAGATACGAAGCAATCCCCGATATGCAGAGCAGCTCTGTAAAGTTCGCGATTGCTTCGTTCCTCGCAATGACGTGCGTGGTTTTACCTTGTTGGTTTATAATTAAAGTTACTAAAAGTTTACTGCATAAAAAAAGCTGCCCGAAAGCAGCTTCTTCATATGTACTATTTGTCATTCAGAGCGCAGTGAAGTACCTTCTTCGCTTTGCATTAGCGTTAGCAAGGTGAAGAAGATTCTTCGCTACCTCTGAATGACAAAAAATGAAAAATGTTTAGATCAAACTAACGCTTCTATTCACAAACTCCGTTAACTCAGCACCGGTTAATAAACCTTGCGATAACAGTGCCAGGTCAAAGGCTTGTTTAGCCAGTTGTGCCTGGGTGTCTGCGTTTTCTTCGCCTAAAATGCGGGTAATTAATTTGTGGTTAGCGTTAACTACAACTTTATAATTATCAGGCATTTGGCCGTAGAAACTCATGCCACCGCCTCCGCCCATAGCAGCCATTTCTTTCATGCGGCGCATAAACTCGTCCATGGTTACAGTTACCGGTAACTCATCAGGGCTTAAGCTTTCAAGCTCTACTTTAAAAGCAGGTTTGTTAATAGCCGAATCGAATATGGTTTTTACAGCAGTGCTTTGCTCATCGGTTAAAATGTGAGCAGGCGCATCATCCTTTTTGATTAGTTTATCAGCTACGTCGGCATCAACACGTTTCATTGATGTTTTTTCCAGTTTTTGCTCCAGGTGGCTCACAAAATGATTATCGATAGGAGAGTTCATCAACAATACATCGTAACCTTTACGGTTAGCAGATTGGATAAAAGCATCCTGCTTGTCAGGATCATTGGTGTAAATATATACCAGTTGGCCGTCTTTATCAGTTTGTTCAGCTTCTACTTTCTCTTTGTATTCGTTTAAGGTGAAAGTTTCTTTAGCAGTATTGGTTAACAATACAAAGTCTTTCGCTTTTTCGTAGAACTTATCATCGCTCAGGAAGCCGTATTTTACAAATAGGCCAATGTCGTTCCATTTATCTTCGTAAGCTTTGCGGTCGTTCTTAAATAGTTCAGCCAGTTTGTCAGCCACTTTTTTGGTGATATAACTGTTGATCTTTTTAACGTTGCTATCAGCTTGTAGGAAGCTGCGCGATACGTTCAACGGAATATCCGGTGAATCGATAACACCATGCAGTAACATTAAAAATTCAGGAACGATATCTTTAACCTCGTCGGTAATAAATACCTGGCGTGAGTATAATTTGATCTTATTACGCTGAAATTCGTAATCGTTTTTCAGCTTAGGGAAGTAAAGTACGCCGGTTAGATTAAACGGATAATCAACATTAAGATGGATCCAGAACAATGGGTCTTCAGAGAAGGGATAAAGTTCTTTGTAGAAGTTTAGGTAGTCTTCGTCCTTCAGTTCGTTAGGCGATTTAGTCCATATCGGGTTGGTATCATTAATGATGTTATCAACCTCAACCGATTTGTATTTAGGCTTGCCTTCCTCGTCTTCGCCATCTGGTTCCTGCTCGTCGGTAACACCAAACTTAATAGGTACAGGTAAAAATTTAGCGTATTTATCCAAGATCTCCTGTATACGCGGACGGCTTAAAAACTCTTCCGATTCGTCATTGATGTGCAGTATAATATCTGTACCGCGGGTTGTGCGTGTGCCTTCGCTAATTTCGAACGAAGTACTGCCATCGCAAGTCCAGTGTGCAGGTTCTGCGCCATCCTGGTATGATAGGGTATTTATTTCAACGATGTTAGCCACCATAAAGGCAGAATAGAAACCCAAGCCAAAACGACCGATAATTTCATTAGCATCTTTCGCTTCCTTAAATTTCTCAACGAATTCTGTAGCGCCTGAGAATGCGATCTGGTTGATGTATTTTTTGATCTCATCGGCAGTCATACCCAAACCATTATCAGAAATGGTGATGGTTTTATTTTCTATATCTAAAGCAACTTCTACCTGTAGTTTGCCCAGTTCGCCGTTGTACTGGCCCAGTGAAGCCAAACGTTTAATTTTTTGGGTAGCATCTACTGCGTTTGATACCAGCTCACGTAAAAATATCTCATTATCAGAATATAAAAACTTCTTGATAATGGGGAAAATGTTTTCGGTGTGGATTGATATTGTTCCTTTTTCTTGCATAGTTGTATTATAAATATTGTGGTCGACAATCAATCATCAACTCATAGTCCAAAGTTGTGTTTGTTGTCAAATTGTCAGAATAATGATTTAAGAGATAGCGGATAGCAATGCTTTCAGGACATTTTGAACATCCTGCTCTGTTTGTGCATCAGTGATCTGATTTTCCGAGTTCATTTTGGCACGGATGAATGGGACGAGCAGCGTTCCATTTTCTACAATGTTGGCTGTCAAAACTTCCAGTGTTTTTAAAAGCGAGGCATGTGCATTTTCGCCAACACTCGAGGCGGTGATCAGTGCTACAGGTTTATCAACCAAACTGCCGGAAGATACAGTCCAGTCGAGCATGTTTTTAAGCGAGCCCGGTACACCGAAAGCATATTCGGGTGTACAGATAATAATGCCATCGGCTTCGGTAATTGCATTACGAAGATTTTGTACTTCAAGAGGTGCTTGCTCTGTATCAAGAACCGGGTTAAAATGAGGCAGCTTATCCACGCCATCGTATAACCAAAAGTTATGTTGAGGGACTGTTGTTTGAAGTAATTTAAGGATAGAAGTATTGGATGAATCGGTACGCAGGCTACCGGAGATAGCCATAATGTTTAACCCTTTATCAACGCTCATTACTCGTTAAAAGTTAAGATAAACACCGAACCCTTGCCCTCTACGGATTGTACCTGGATATTGCCTTTGTGCAATAGCATTATTTGCTTACACAAGCTCAGCCCGATACCACTGCCGCTTTTACGCGTACTGAAGAAAGGTATAAAAATCTTCTCGATAATCTCTGGTGGCATGCCGATACCGTTATCCGCAATCTTTATAACAGTTTTATTATTAGGATGAAGTTCGGCAGATAATGTGATTTGCGGCTCGTCCTGATCTTTTACAGCTTCAATAGCGTTTACAAGCAGGTTAATTAGTACCTGTTCAATCAGGTTTAAATCAACATCAATAGCAAGCGACAGATCACGGATGATGATGTCTAGCTCAATGTATTTCTTTTCGAGCGTGGGCTGCATCAGGGTGTTGAGGTTCTCAAATAAATCGCAAACCAATACTTTTTCAAGGTCGAGTTTGGTTATCTTGTTGAGGTTACGGTAGCTTTCAGTAAACTTAAGCAAACCTTCGCTGCGGCGTTTAATGGTGTCGATGCCCAGTTCCAAATCTTCCAGATCGTCACTCCCAGACAAGCCTGTTTTGTCGATGTTCTGAAGTCGGTTTTTTAGCGTGTCGGCCAGTGAAGATATAGGAGCTACCGAGTTCATAATCTCGTGCGTCATCACATTCAGTAATTTCGACCACGCCTTTGATTCGGTTTCATCTAAGGCCTCGCTCACATTCTGGAAAGCCAATAATTTATAAAGCTTATCATCGCTGCGTAATACGCTAGATGATATCAGAACTTTGAAAATCTGCCTGTCGCGTGTAAATGATACCACCTTGCTATCGCCCGATTTTAGGCTAATTACCTCGTCGTAAAGTTTCTCTTCGCGCTTTTGTAATGATCCAATCGTTTTAAGGTAGGGGATACCGAGCAGTTTTTTAAAAGATTCGTTGATCCATGCTACTTCGCCTGTTTCTTCTTCGTATGAAAGGATGCCGGTATCAACAAGTTCCAGTATTTTCTGCAGGTAATAATATTGGGTTTCCCGTTCGCGGCTGATGAGTTTAAAGGTGGAGTTGATCTCATTAAAACCCTTACGCAATGGTTTCAGCTCATTCGGGGCGCGGCGTTCATCAAAATGACGGGAGAAATCGCGGTAATGGATCGATTCTACAAACTGCTCCACTTCATCCTGGGCTTTTTGATGGAAGCGGATCAGCTCAATTACCTCGTAAATTACAATCGGCACCAATACTGCTGAGTATAAATATTGGGTATTAATAAGCAGCCATGACATGGCGGCCAGTGTGGCAAACATCAACAGTATCCGCAGCACCAGCCGCCATTCGTAACGATTAAATATCATATTTGCTTAATCGGCGGTATAGGGCAGTACGGGTAAGGCCCAGTTCTTTGGCCGCACGGGTAATATTGCCGTTGTGTTTTTCAATCACACGTAAAATGGCGTTCTTTTCCAATTCGCTTAGCTGGATGTTTTCGTTCTCTAAAGAAACTTTCTCATCCATGCCCGACTCCAGCGCTGAGAATATTAAATCATCAGCTTTGAGGGTGGGATCATCGGCCATAATTACGGCACGCTCAATGGTGTATTGCAGCTCGCGCACGTTGCCGGGGTAGTGATAGCTTTTGAGCTTGGTTACTGCCGAGGCATCAAAATCCATTGCGGGTTTTAAATACTTGGTGGCGTATTGGGCTGCAAAGTGTTTGGCTATTAATACGATGTCGTTATTGCGCTTGCGCAAAGGGGGCATGGTAATTTCAACCGTATTGATGCGGTAAACCAAATCTTTACGGAAACGGTTTTCATTAGCCAATTCACTCAAGGGTACGTTGGTTGCACAGATGAGCCTGATGTCGATATCCATCGGCTTATTGGTTCCTAAACGGGTAACCTGCCTGTTTTGCAAAACGGTTAGTAGCTTAGCTTGCTGTTGCAAGGTGATGTTACCAATCTCATCTAAGAAAAGTGTACCACCATGAGCATCTTCAAAACGCCCGGGGCGATCTTCGCGGGCATCGGTAAATGCACCTTTTTTGTGACCGAAGAGTTCGCTTTCAAATAAAGTATCAGTTAATGCGCCTACATCCACTTTTACAAATGGTTTATCGGCACGTAACGAGCGTTCGTGAATAGCCTTCGCCATAAGGTCTTTGCCGGTGCCGTTCTCGCCCAGAATTAAAATATTAGCATCGGTAGGGGCTATCTTATTTACTTTGTGGAAAATATCGTCCATGGCTTCAGATTCGCCCAGTATCATGGTAGAACCTTTGCTTTTAGCCGATTTTGTTGATTTGCCACCGTCTTTTTTCTCCAGCAGGTCGGTAACGGTTTCTAATAGTTTTTCGTTATGCCATGGTTTTACTACAAAATCATTAGCACCTTCTTTAAGCGAGCGTACAGCCAGGTCGATATCACCATAAGCAGTAATCATAATTACGCAAAGGTTTGGTTTCCATTCTTTTACCTTGCGCAGCCAGTATATACCTTCGTTACCGGTATTAATGGCGCTGTTAAAGTTCATATCGAGCAAAAGAATATCAACCTGGTTTTTTTGCAGTAACCAGTTTAAATTCTCGGGGTTTTTATCGGTTATAACTTCCTGAACTTCAGTTTTAAGCAGCAGCTTCACTGCCGTTAATACATCCGGGTCGTCATCTACAACAAGTACAGTCGCTTTTTTTAATATCATTATAAGCTTATAATAAGGTAATGGGTTTAAAAATAGTAAAAAGACATCAATTGTACTAAAGGACAAGTTTAAACTAAAAACGTTACAGTTAAATTTAAAATAAAAAAGGCCGCCCCTTGCGGGCGGCCTTTCACTTAACTATTAACTATTAACGCAAGGTAGATGCCATTGTTGAAGAGGATTTATTATTGTTTTTTTAGTTGCAAGGTAATAGCACCCTGGTCAGCACCTCCATAGGTAAATTCCATGGTTAATGTTATATAACCTGTACATGAGAATACATAACCTGCAGCGCCATTTGCCCCTGTGCCAACCGCAGTAGCCAGGCTTCCATAATCACCAAAAGTTACCTGTGGTACAGAAGCAGTGCCGCTGGCCGCGTCTACATTTACTAATAATGGTTTTACAACATTACCAAATGCAGGGTTAGGATATACCTGGCTTATGTTAACTACGTTTGTGCCTGGTCCATCGGTAACTTGTACAATGTCTCCAACGCTCCAGTCATTCCAGTCATCTCTCACTACCTTGTAACTGCCTGCAACCGGGCCAACAAACGGGCAAACTATATAAGCAGTAAAGGTAAATGCCGTATTGTAATACGGGCCTGTAATTAAACCGCTACCAGAGTTATTACCGGTGTTACTAACATCGAACGTTGCACCCGATTTTGTAGTAATGCGCGTATAAAATGTATAATTGGTACCTGGCGCAAAGCCGGTGATGGGTATACCAAGTGCTGTAGCCAATTGAGCGCCGGTAACGCTAAGGGTTGTTTTAGGGCCGGCGTAGGGTACCGTTTTTATTTTTACCCAAGTGGTGGGGTCATAAGAAAGCGCAGGGGCGGTGAAGATATCGATGTGGTCAATATCCTGGCCTCCGGCATACTGTGTTACCTGTATACCTACGGTTGATGTAGCCAGGTTTGAGTTATCGAGGTTAAGATTGATATTTTTATCTAAAGTTAAATATGAACCTGTACCTAAATTATCCACGCTTGATAAGGGGTTAACAGAGTCCCCGCTTTTTTTGCACGAGCTAAACGCCGTTAGCATTACGAGTGCAAAAAACAAATAAATTAATTTTTTCATCATCAATAATTTTATGATTATTTAATAAATGTATCAGGGTTATTATCCCAAAAAACCTTGTTAACAGCATCGCCAGGAGTTTTCTGCGGTGCGGCGTTTAGGTTTCTGTTTATATAAACCGAGGGGTAATAGAATGAACGCATAAAGAAACCAGGGTTTGGTACTGTAACTGCAGGCTGCAGGTTTAATGGCATACCTGTACGGCGTAAGTTATTATAAGCTTCTATACCATTGCCCCATAGTGCAATATAGTACTCGCTCATTACCACGTTTAATTTTGCGTTGGCTGTTGTGGCGGCATCATAATTACCTAACACCAGGTCTAAATAACCTTGAGTTTGCGCTGCTTTAGGGGCATAACTTGTATCAACAGCCACGTTTATTGTTGATGCGAAACCAGTTACTTTGGTTATTGAGGTATTAATACCGCTTTGCAACAAGGTGCGGGCGTCGCCGGCATCAGTAATACCTAATGTAAGGTTTGCTTCGGCCTCTAAAAAGCTGGTGAATGATGATAGCCATATAGGGCTTATGCCGGCACCACCACCACCAAGTGTCATGGTTACTGGTTTGCCCTGGTTGGCATCAAACTGGCCACCTACAGGGTATACGCCATAAGCTGTACGGTAAGTATCATCAGGTGGGGCACCGCTATTATCGCCATGGTCGCGGCCGTAATAACCGCTGCCTACCACGCAATAAGGAGTTTGCGATGGTACAGGAGGATACCATGCCGGGAAGTTCGAATTGTTGTACTGCGAGTTTATATAACATGGGCAGGTTTGTGAATTAAATGCTGCATAATTGAGCACTTCACGGTAAAAATAAAAACGTAATCTTGGGTCGCCTTTAAGGTTTACAGCGCCTCCGTACTTTTGTGCAGCAACAGCCCACATAAAATAGTTACTCAGGTAATTGCCACCGCCGCCGGTTGAAAGATAATCAGTAGCATATTTTGGATGGCGGCTATCAGGCGTGCTGTTATTTGTCGCGTATTTAAATACGAAATCTTGTGCAGGGGTATTAATCAGGTTGTTTTCTGCAATCAGCGCTTTAATTTTGGCATTTGCCGTATTATCAACCAGGCGGGTCTGCATGTAAAACTTTAATTTCAGCGTTTTTGCCAATGCAATCCAATTGGCTGCTTTGCCACCATAAAACAAGTCTGAAGCAACTGCTGCAGCACCGGGTTTCTGGAAATCTAAAATTGCATCATCAAGTAAAGCCTGTACGGTAACATACACAGTTGCACCGGCATCGGCTTTAGGGTTTGGATTGGCAACCCCCAATTCCGACTCTGTGTTAGGAATATTGTTGAAGTTATCAACCAATGTACCCAAAGTGTAAGCCTTTAGGGTTTTGGCCATACCAGCCTGTATGAATTTGTTTTGAGATTCTGCCAGTGGTATCAATGCATTCGCATTGTTAATTACATTTTGGTAGGCATCTGTCCATTGCTCATCAAAGCTTGATGGTGAATAGGCATTGCGGTACAGTGGGCCAATCCAGTTTTCCATACGGGCTAAAGGTCCCGAGTAGTTGTTGGTGTGCTCAAAGAATTTTTGAAAACTCAGTTGAACTTTATTGATATATAGATCAACATCGGCAGAGGTTGGGGTTGGATAGTTGGGGTTGGTTAATAAACTATCCAAAGTTTTTTTACACGACACCAGGCTTATTATTGCCGTTAGCGCTATAAATATTTTGAGGTTAAATTTTTTCATAATTTTTTAGATTAAGGGTTAAAAGGTTACTCTGATACTTCCGCCAAACCTTCTTGCCGATGGGCCTGATAAGAACTCCATACCCCGGCCGTTATTTACACCCAAACCAGATGCTTCCGGATCAAAGTGTGTGTACTTAGGTAAGTTTGGAGCATAATACCATAAGTTAGTTCCCGATGCCGAAATCGATATAGTACCGATAGGCGTATGGGTAAAGAACTTGGCCGGTAACACGTAGCTTATCGAAGCTTCTCTTAACCGTATATTGGTTGCATCATAAATAGCTGTTTCATCGGCAGCACCATTGGTAATGTTGTTGTCGTAATAAGCTTGTGTTGCAGAAATCTGAATGTTGTTGGGTTGGCCGTTTTCAAGCACGCCTGGTAAAATAAGTGGCTTGCTGCGGTCAAACTGGGTGTCTTTGGTTACACCACGGCCTAATAATGCGCCTACTGTACCCGAGTAAATATCACCTCCGTAAGTGTAATCCCACTGCATTCTGAAGCTGAAGTTTTTGTAGCTCACAGTATTTATGCCCGTGGTTTTCCATTTAGCGTTAGGGTCACCAATAATTTTGTCGTCGCTTGCGGTAATGTAATCGCCGGTAGTTGATACAACGCGTTTTCCATTAGCATCCCTCTCGATGTAACTTCCGTAGATAACGCCAAGCGGATGTCCGTTTTCTGCAATTGTACCCTGGTTGCTATAGCCGGCAATGGTAATAAAATTAATGCTTTCAGGTATGTTGGTTACCATGCTTCTGTTCAGGGTAAACTGTCCGTCTAATTGCCATTTCCATGATTTTGTACGTATAATGGCAACGCCTGCGGCTGCTTCAATGCCCTTGTTGGTTACCGTACCTGCGTTAATATACTGGCGGGTGTAACCGGTAGATGGGTCTAATGATTCTGGCAGGATTTGGTTATTAGAAGTTCGTTTGTAAAAGGTGAGGTCTAATGATAATCTGTTATTGAAGAATTTACCTTCAACCCCGGTTTCAACTTCTTTTGATAGCTCTGGTTTCAGGTCGGGGTTTGGAGCCTGGTAGTTGATGCCATTAGTATTTATTGGCGAACCGCTTGATGTTAAGAATGATTTGGTTTCAGTATCAAGCGTGGCCCTGGTTGAATAAGGATTAGGGAAGTTTGCACTTGTTGCATAGCCCAACCTTACTTTAAGGTAATTGATGTTTTTATTGTTTTTTAGTGCTTCAAATGCCGATGTAGGGATAAAGGAGCCGCTTACGCTGGGATAAAAAATGCTTCGATTATTATTTTCTACTGTTGACGACCAGCTGTTACGCGCACCGCCTGATAAATAGAAATAATCATGATATCCTAAAGTGGCTTGTGCAAATGCACCAAGACTGCGTGTGTGCTGATCATAATTTAATGCAGTTACACCATCTTCGGCATAAGTGCCGTGGTTTACAAAGTTGGCCTGGTTTAATAAGCCATATACCAGCTGATCGGTGCTGGTCATACCTGTTTGGCTGTAGTTAATGTCGCGCGAGTTTACACCGGCAACAGCGTTCAGGTTAAAGTCCTGATTAAAATCTTTATTGTAGTTTAATGTAATGGTATTATCAGATATCTTATTGTTTCCTTCTGATGTACGCAGTATACCTGTAGGTGTAGATACACCTCCTTTGTTTTGTGCATATGTTTGAGATTCAGCATAGCTGTCATAGCCATATCTGTATTGTATATTTAACTCTTTTAAAATATCATACTTTAATGAAAACTGGCCATAGACACGGCTGGTTTTATCCTCTGTAAATGAGTTATAAACTGTCCAGAAAGGGTTCTGGATATCATTACCTCCCCGGTAGTAAACAGACGAATGATCCAGCGGATTTTCGTACGGCAGGCCTATTAAGTCAACCGCTGTAGGGGTATACAAAACGTTACCAAAAACAGAAGTGTTGGTGGCATTGTTACCATAACTATTACTGGTTGGCGGCGATTTTACGTCGTCATTCACATAGTTAATAGTACCGCTTGCTGTAAATTTATTGCTAAGCTTTGCAGTACCGCCCATACCAATACTATTTTTACCGAGGTTGTTTCCAATTACGTAACCATTTTCATCGGTATGGCTATAGCTCAGGTTATAGTTAATGGCTGAGGCAGAACCTGCAACGTTAACGGCTGTATTGGCCGAATATCCTGTTCTGAAAAACCGGGGTACACTGTTGTAGTATTTATAGGCATAAGGCGCACCTTTAAATTGAGGGAAAACAGAGTTTAATGCAGCCCTGTCATAAGGGTGAGGTACATTAATAGGAGGGTCCTGGAATTTTGCGCCCCAGTTGCTAAAGAAAGCAATACCTGTACTTAAATCGAAACCACCACCATACTCGGTGTTGTAGTCGGCCAGGATGGCTTTGGTAGCAAATAATGATTGTGAAACCGAAATTTCTGTTTTGCTTCTTGTCTGCGAAGTTGATCCGTTTTTGGTTGTAATTACGATAACCCCGTTTCTGCCTGCCTCGCCATAAAGCGTGGTTGCACTTAATCCCTTTAATACATTGACACTTTCGATGTTGTTAGGGTCGAGGTCTAAAAAGCGGCTGGAAGTTTGGGTGCCATAAGTAAAATCGCCCTGTGCATTGGTGCCGCCATCAAACGGAACACCATCTACAATAAACAGTGGTTGCGAAGAACCCAGAATAGTACTGATACCGCGGATGTTAATATTGGTACCGCTACCACTTAGACCGCTGGTAGCTAAAATGTTTACACCGGGCGCCTTGCCATTTAAAATACGGGCAACATCTGTTTCGGGCCGCAGCTCAAGGTCTTTCTGGTTTACGGTTGATACCGCATAACCCAGGGCTTTTTTGTCCCTTTTTTGCCCGTAAGCAGTTACTACTACTTCGCTAAGGTCTTTACTATTGCTTGTCATTTTTACGTTAACGGTGCTGCCAGTTATAGGTACTTCAGTGGGGGCGTACCCAATAAAGCTAAATACAATTGTGGTGGCACCTTCTGGTACCCTTAGGGTGTATTTACCGTCTTTAGAGGTTTGTGTACCAGTGCGGGTACCTTTTGCGGTAACGCTTACCCCTGGCATGGGTAAGCCATCGTCTTGTGCTGTTACAGTACCGGACACGGTACGGGTTTGTGACCAGGCCAAATTGCCAGTCAGTAACATCAAAACCCAAAGCAAGTTCTTGAGTAAGTGTTTTTTCATACTTGAATCATTAAGGTCAGTTAGTTAGATTAACAATAACAAGATATGGCGTAACATTTTAATTACAATGTGGGCTACAATTTTTAGGAATATGTTAAATACTTATAAGTCTGTTTATAATTATTTATGATTGTGTTAATATTAAATTTACTTAATTGTCATTATTACAAATAAATATAAATGTGTTTGGTTCATTATTGAATATTTTTTGATGTTTTTATTGATTATATATTAAGTAAAATCTCATTTATTTAAAATTATAGAATTATTTTTTGCGTTTTATTGAAACAAATGAGTTGATTTTTATTTTAAGTCAATATTAAATTGTGTTTTTTGATTTTTTAACAGCTTTTTTAAGATTTTTATTAAATAATATAACTTAATGTGTAGTAAAAATGGATTTTAATACTGTCATTGCTGCCATTTTTAACGATACATTAAACCAGTGCAAAAGTTGTATCGATATCGTACACATGCTGTAACAGAAGCGTACGCTTAATTGCCATAAATCTATATTACTGTGTTGATATTCAGCATTTTATATTGTGGCATGCGTTTTTGATAGTAGTTAGAAAATATATTTATAGCTGTGGACAGAAAAATTGAAAAAAAGAAATGGAATACTAAACGTATTATGACGATTGCCGGTATAGCGGCTGTTGTAATACTTGTAGGAGGCAGTATTTTGTTTACTTCCGGAAAAAGTAAATTAAATGTTGATACAGAGCGTATTACAATAAGCGAAATAACTAAAGGCCCATTTCAGGAATTTATACCGGTTAATGGTGTTGTGATGCCAATTACCACTATTTACCTTGATGCTATAGAGGGAGGACGTGTTGAACAAAAGTTTGTTGAAGACGGTGCCGAAATGAAAAAAGGCCAGCCGATTATGAAACTGGCCAATACAGATCTGGAACTAAGCCTGGCCAACCAGGAAACAGCCGTATTTAACGTGCTGACCCAAATGCAGATATCGCGTGATAACGCACAACAAAACACCATTGGTAAATTAAACCAAATGGCCGACGTGGACAACGCCCTTAAAGAATCTGATAGGGTTTATAAACTGGATAAGCATTTGTACGAACAAAAAGCAATTGGTTTACAGGAGTTTCAAAAAGCACAAAACGATTATACTTACCAGGTTAGGCGTAAAAAATTAAACTTGCAGATCCTGAGCCAGGATACGGCATCAACCAAAGTACAGTCGGCTCAAATGAAAGAGTCATACGCTCACATGAAATCGACCCTGGAACTGATGCGCAGAAAGGTTGGCGACCTGATTGTACGTTCGCCAATAGATGGACAATTAACTTCTATGGATGCTGAAGTTGGACAAAATAAAAAACAAGGGGAACGTTTGGGACAAATTGACGTCTTATCTGGATATAAGGTAAGGGTTGATATTGACGAGCATTACATCACCCGTATTTTTAATGGCCTGATGGGCGATTTTATATTGGGTGATAAAACTTATAAATTAAAAATCACCAAAATATTTACACAGGTAACCAACGGGCGTTTCCAGGTTGATATGCAGTTTGTTGGCCAGGTTCCAACTACTATCCGCCGTGGGCAAACCCTGCAGATCAGGCTGGCATTAAGCGATCAGATCCAGGCTGTGTTGGTACCTAAAGGTGGTTTCTATCAGCAAACCGGTGGTAACTGGATATTTAAACTGAGCGAAGATGGTAAAACTGCTTATCGTGTTGATATACAATTAGGCCTTCAGAGCCCTGATTATTACCAGGTATTGCAAGGTTTAAAACCTGGCGACAAAGTAGTAACATCTGGTTACGATAACTACGGCGATATGCAGGAACTGGTGCTGAAGAAATAACACCTTGTATATAAGGTGTAAAAAACGAGATTTAATAATAAAGATATAATCACAATTAAACAAAAATAACCCTTACCCGGGGTTGAGGAGGCCAAATGATTAAAATTACAGATCTGGAAAAATTCTATCGCACAGAAGAGGTAGAAACCATTGCACTTAACAAATTAAGCATGGAAGTGCGCAAAGGCGAGTTTGTTGCCATTATGGGCCCATCGGGCTGCGGCAAATCTACTTTGCTCAACATATTGGGCATGCTCGACGATCCGGATGCTGGTAGCTATGTATTTAACGACATAGAGGTTGCCCATTTTAACGAGCGTAAACGTGCCGACCTGCGTAAACATAACATTGGTTTCGTTTTCCAGAGCTTTAACTTAATTGATGAGCTTACCGTTTTCGAAAATGTAGAACTGCCTTTAATATATACCGGCGTAGCCGCTGCCGACCGCGTGAAAAGGGTAGAAGAGGTGCTGGATAAAATGCAGATTATGCAACGCCGCAACCACTATCCGCAACAGTTATCAGGTGGCCAGCAACAGCGTGTGGCCATTGCCCGTGCGGTGGTTAACAATCCTAAACTAATACTGGCCGATGAGCCTACCGGTAACCTGGATAGCAGCAACGGTAATGATGTAATGGAACTTTTAACAGACCTCAATGAGCAAGGCACCACTATTGTAATGGTAACCCACTCTGAGCACGATGCACGTTACAGCCACCGCATCATCCGCCTGTTAGATGGCCACACTGTTATGGAAAATATCATGATTTAAATCTCAAACCTAAACCTTGCCATGTCATCACTCAAAAAATTAGTATTTACTCTTATTGCCGCCTGTACAGGTTTACACCTGCAGGCGCAAATGCCCAATACTCTTAAGCCCGAAGAAAAGGTATACGGCTTATCGAAGTTCTGGCAGGAGGTTAACTATAATTTTGTGTACTTGGATAAGGTTGATCGCCATAAATGGGATAGCTTATATGTAGCCATGATCCCTGTGGTTGAAAAAACACCGGATGATTATACCTACTATAAAGAGTTGATGCGCTTTTGTGCTTTTTTGAAAGACGGGCATACCAATGTTAACTTTCCTGCAAAAGTTCAGGATAAGTTAATGAATACCATGTTTGGTAAGTACCGTTTTTTTATCGAGAACATAGATGGCAAGGCTGTTATCACGCATACCAACCTTAGCATCAAAGATGAAGTACCCACTGGCAGCGAGGTAACCGAAGTAAACGGTTTAAGCACCGCCGATTATTTGGCGCAGGACGTAAAACCATATATAGCCTCTTCAACAGATTATGTGCGCGACGATCAGGCTATTTCAAACTTACTGCGTGGTATGGATGGGCAGGAGTTTGCTATTACCATTAAAACACCTAAAGGTATTGTTAAGAAATTTAAGCTAAGCCATGCCCGTACAGAGGAAAAAGAGATCTATCCAGAATATGTAGACCATAAACTGCTCGATTTTAAATGGTACCCTAATGATGTTGCCTATGTTGCTTTAAATTCATTTGGTAACCAGAAGATAGACACCCTGTTTATTCAGCAATTACCCGAACTATATAAGGCAAAATCACTCATCATCGACCTGCGGAATAATGGCGGAGGCAGTACAAGCATAGGCACTAAGATTTTCGAATACCTTACCAACGACAAATTGATGTATGGATCGAAAAGCATAACCCGTGTAAATGTATCGGCCTATAAGGCATGGGGTTATTACACCAAGCCGGCAGATACACTATTAAATAAATGGAGCGCTAATAACCTGTTAACCTTTCAGGATAAACGTTATCAGCTTTTATCGGATGATAAACAGGATACTAATGATGTAAAGGATCAAAAGGTAGTTGTACCAACCGTGTTGCTTATCGGCCATAACACAGCATCCGCAGCAGAAGATTTTTTAATCTATGCCGATAAACAACGCCACATGACCAAAATTGGCGAAAATACTTATGGCAGTACAGGGCAACCCTTCCCGATAGATTTACCCGGTGGAGGCAGCGCCAGGATCTGCACTAAGAAAGATACTTACCCCGATGGCCGCGAGTTTGTAGGCTATGGTGTAAAACCTGATATAGAAGTTAAGCCAACCGTAAAAGATTTTATACAAAATAACGACCCGGCCTTAAAAAAGGCATTAAGGTATTTGAAAGATTATCAGGCACCTGAAATTGCCAGTGGAAAATAAAGTGACAAATAAAAAAAGATTTGAGGATCAAGGCCTGACAACAGACAACCGATAACAGACAACCGATAAAACCATGCTCAGAAACCATATAAAAATTGTTTGGCGTAATTTATGGAAGAATAAGTTATACAGCTTTATAAATATTGGCGGCCTGGCCATTGGTATGGCCGTAAGTTTTATCCTGTTATTATATGTATATAATGAGTATAGTTTTGATAAGTACCATGTTAATGATGCACGCTTATATAAGGTTCTGAAAAATCAGCCGGCAGGGGGTGAAATTTCGACCGGCGATGGCGGCCCTGTACAGTTGGCGGGTATTTTACAAAAGGACTATCCGGGTATCGAAAAAGTTGCCCGTGTATTTGACGAAGGCAAAACACTTTTGGATTATAATCATAACCCACTTAAATTTCAATTATCGGCTGTTGATCCTTCTTTTCTGGACATGTTTACGCTCGTTTTTGTAAAAGGTAGCAGGGAACATGTTTTCGATGATCCATCAACAATTGTTATATCCGAATCAGCAGCCAAAACAATGTTCGGCGATAATGATCCAATTGGACATGTTATCAAGTTCAATAATCAACAGCTACTGAAAGTTACCGGTATTATAAAAGATCAGTCTGCAAATTCTTCATTTAAATTTAAGGCGCTTGTATCATGGAGCTTTTTGGAAATAGCCCAGCCATGGATCAAAACTTCAAGTTGGGGCAATTACAATTTCCTAACTTATGCCTTAGTAAAGCCGGGGGTAGATTTAGCTGCATTAAACCGCGAATTAAAAGGGGTAATCGGGCGTTATGATCCAACTAATAAAGAAAATCAAATTTTCTTGTTCCCATACTCAGCCTGGCATTTGCACAGCCAGTTTAAAAATGGGGTAAGTGTTGGAGGTAGTATTGAATATGTAAGGCTGTTTTTGTTTTTGGCACTTGGTATATTGGCTATCGCCTGTATTAACTTCATGAACTTATCCACTGCCCGGTCTGAGAAAAGAGCACGTGAAGTAGGTGTACGTAAGGTAGTAGGCGCAAGCAGGTTCGCTATTATCAGGCAATTTTTGGGCGAATCTGTAATCATGGCTTTATTCTCGCTGGCAATTGCATTAATATTAGTTGCCCTGGCATTGCCTTATTTTAACACGCTTGTACATCAAAACTTAGAGTTCCCATTCCGCCAGCCGGTTATGTGGGCTGCGGTATTGGTGTTAACACTTGGCACCGGTATTATAGCGGGTAGCTACCCTGCGTTGTTTCTATCCTCATTTAAGCCTGTTAAAGTTTTAAAGGGCGTAACCAATGCTGGTAAAAGCACATTACGCCCAAGGCAGATATTAGTAATTACGCAATTTACATTTGCCAGCTGCCTTATTCTTTGCAGTATATTAATCTATAAGCAGATCAGTTTTATTAAAGACAAGCCCGTTGGATATAACCAAAAAGGCTTAATTGAAATGGAGGAAGAGGGTGCGCTCGAAAAAAGTTTTGAAAATTTCAGACAGGATGCGATCAATGCCGGTGCTATAACCGACGGTGCACAAACCTCCGGAAGTCTTGTTAATAATGGTGGTAATACCTGGGGCGTAGAATGGCGGGGGCAAATTGCCGGTGAAGAAAAGCTACCGTTTGACCAAATGGTAGGCACCTATAAGCGGCACTTATGGGTTTAAAGTATTGCAGGGTCGTGATTTCTCCATAGCCAGGCCCGCAGATTCAACAGCTATCCTATTAAATGAGGCTGCTGTTAAAGTGATGAGGCTTAAAGAACCAATAGGACAGGTAGTGAAGTGGCAAGGCACTAACAGAACAGTAGTAGGCGTGATTAACAATTTTGTTTGGGGCAGCCCATATGACCCGGTTAAGCCAGCCATCATAGGCTTTATGAAAGGGTGGACTGGCGGCATCGGGCTGAGATTAAATCCCAACAAATCAATATCTGAAGACCTCGCCATCTTACAAAAAGTATATAAAAAATATAATCCCGATTACCCCTTTGAGTACAAGTTTGCTGACGAAGTTTTTGCAAGTAAGTTTCAAACGGAAAGGTTGTTAGGGGCACTATCCAGCTGGTTTACAGGTTTAGCCATATTCATATCATGCCTTGGTTTGTTTGGCTTGGCCTCATTTTCAGCCGAGCAGCGTAAAAAGGAAATTGGTATACGTAAAGTATTGGGCGCCAGCATGGGCCGACTATGGTTTAACCTTTCGAAAGAATTTATTGTATTGGTGCTCATCTCGTTTTTAATTGGTGCAAGTATCAGCTTTTATTACATGACCGGCTGGCTCCAGAAATACACTTATCATACTTCTATAAGCATATGGGTATTCGTAATAACTATTTCAATTAGTATGATACTCTGCCTGGTAACTGTAAGCTTTCAGGCCATTAAAGCAGCAATATCAAACCCGGTTAATAGCTTGCGAAGCGAGTAAGCTTAGGTGTGAATGAGTGAGTGGTGAGTTAATGATTTTAGGCCAGGACAGGGGACGAAAAGATAAACGACAAGGGAGCCTGCTGATAACAGACAACCGATAACAGATAACAAAAAATGTTTAGGAACTATATTAAAACTGCGTGGCGAAGCCTCAAGAAAAACAAAACTTTTACAGCTATTAATGTTTTAGGGTTGGCATTAGGGCTTACGGCCTGTTTGTTGATAGTGCTTTACGTGGTTGATGAATTAAGTTTCGATCGTTATAACAACAAGGCCGATCGTATTTACCGGGTTAATGAAGATCTTAAACTGGGCAATAACAGTGTTAATTATGCGGTTTGCATGGCTCCGCTGGCTCAAACATTAAAGACAGATTTTCCTGATGTGGAAGATGCAGTCAGAATTAAGAGAGCAGCTTTCCATGTTAAAAAAGGCACAGAAAACATCCTCGAATATAATGTAGCCTTTGCAGATCCTTCTATCTTTAATGTGTTTACACTGCCCATGGTTAATGGTAATGCGACAACTGCATTGGCAGAACCCAACAGCATTGTAATTACCGAAACCACGGCTAAAAAATATTTTAACAGCACCAATGTAGTAGGCCGTGATTTACGTATTGATGACCAGGCAGGTTATAAAGTTACCGGCGTAATTAAGGACATGCCGAAGACGTCGCACTTCAATTTCGATTTTTTGGTGTCGATGTCGACCTATCCGGATAGTAAATCTGATAAATGGTTACGAAGCGATTATAATACCTACGTACTGTTCCGAAAAGGTGCCGACCCTAAAAAACTGGAAGTTCAGTTGCCCGCTTTCCTGCGCAAATATGCTGCCGGTGAAATGCAGAACGAGCTCAATACTAGTATAGATGCCTTCGAAAAAAGCGGCAGTTATTTTCGCATGAACCTAACGCCATTAACAGATATACATTTACACTCGGACAGAAGCGGAGAACTTGGTACCAATTCAACGGTAGAATATATTTACATTTTCTCGGCAATAGCCCTATTCATCCTATTTATAGCCTGTGTAAACTTTATGAACTTAAGCACAGCCCGTTCATCAAGCCGGGCGCGCGAGGTTGGGGTACGTAAAGTGTTAGGGTCGTCACGGGGGTATTTGGTTATCCAGTTTTTAACAGAATCTACACTAGTTACCCTGGGTGCCACACTAATTGCATTGGCTGCAGCTACCGCGTTGCTGCCTGCATTTAACCAGTTGGCGGGTAAAGAAATTCTGATCAATTCGCATACCTATGTGTGGCTATTGCCGGTTTCATTAATTATTGTGCTGGTTATCGGCTTTTTGGCAGGCTCATATCCGGCTTTTTTCCTGTCGGCATTTCAACCTGCTGATGTTTTGAAGGGTAAGCTGGCAACCGGTTTTAAAGGTGGCTGGCTGCGCAGTTTTTTGGTGGTATTTCAGTTTGGGATTTCTATTTTTCTCATTATCGGTACGCTGGTTATTTACAATCAGCTTAATTATATCCAAACCAAAAATCTGGGCTATAACCGCAACCAGGTATTAGTAGTTAAAAATGCTTTTGAGTTAGGGAAACATGCCCAAAGCTTTAAGCAGGAAGTAAAACAGTTACCGGGCGTTGCCAGTGCAACGCTTACAGGCTTTTTACCCACCACACAAGCGCGTAGCACGTCTATCTTTTTCAAGGATGCCAGTATGACCGACCAAAAAAGCTCCATCTTTCCGCAAACCTGGCAGGTTGATGATGACTATATTAAAACACTGGGTATGAAAATGGCAGCAGGGCGAAACTTCTCATCCCAAATGGCTACCGATTCATCGGGTGTAATTATTAACGAAACTGCAGCTAGATTTTTAGGCTTCGCAAACCCGATAGATAAGCAGCTTTACCAGTCATTAGATGGCAGCCGTACTCATTTTAAAGTATATCATATTGTAGGCGTGGTTAAAGATTTTCATTTTAACTCGCTGCGCGAAAACATCAGCCCGGTTGTTATGCGCCTTGGCGAAGATACCGGCGACCTGAGCTTGCGTGTAAGTACCACAAATCTGCCCGCACTTATTGCGCAGCTTAAAGAAAAGTGGAGCGGTTTAAGTTCCAGCCATTTCGAGTATTCATTTATGGATCAGGATTTTGAGGCTAGTTACCGCTCTGAGCAACGCATCGGGAAAATATTTGTGGTATTTACTTCGCTCGCTATTTTAATTGCCTGTTTAGGGCTATTCGGCCTGGCTGCTTATGCTGCCGAGCAACGCACCAAAGAAATTGGTATCCGTAAAGTATTGGGCGCTAATGTAACCGCAATTGTGGGCTTGTTGTCTAAAGATTTTATAAAGCTTATCCTCATTGCTATTACTATATCATCGCCATTGGCCTGGTACCTGATGCACAAATGGTTGCAGGATTTTGCTTACCGGGTGAATATTGAATGGTATACTATTGTAATTGCCGGCCTTGGTGCTATGATAATTGCAGTGGCAACTATCAGCTTTCAATCTATTAAAGCTGCGCTGGCAAACCCGGTTAAGAGTTTAAAGAGCGAGTAAGGTATTGGACGCAGGACGAAAAGATTAAGGATAAAAGACAATAAGACGGTTGAAAATGCTAATACTAACAACCGGCAACCGGCAACCGACAACTAAATTTAGAGTTATGTTTAGAAATTACATTAAAACTGCGTTTCGCAGTCTGAAAAAAAATAAAGGCTTTACTACCATTAATGTGTTAGGCCTGGCTTTAGGTTTAGCCGTTTGCTTATTGATCGTTTTTTACGTTATCGATGAGCTAAGTTACGATCGTTATAACATTAAGGCCGATCGCATTTACCGCGTTAATAATGAAATTAAGTTTGGCGGTGCCGATGCCACTTACGCTACAGCCCCCGCGCCTTTTGCAGCAGCAGCAGAACGTGAGTTTCCGGATATAGAGCATGCCGTTAGGTTTAGGCAAAATGGAGGCCTTAGCATTAAAAAGGACGGCCAAAACATCCAGGAGCACCATGTAATTTATGCTGATCCCGGAATTTTTTCGGTGTTTACATTCCCGATGATCAGTGGCAACCCCATTAGCGCATTAAAGGAACCGTATACTGTAGTAATAACAGAAAGTATAGCCAAAAAATATTTTGGAAGTACCAATGTGGTGGGTAAAACTTTGGTAAACAATGAGAATGTTAATTACAAAATAACCGGCGTAATTAAAGATCTGCCAAAACAATCACATATACAGGAAGATATATTTGTTTCGATGATTTCCCTCGCCGATAGCAAGGACCCAAGCTGGCTGAACAATAATTTCCAGACTTATATTTTGCTTAAACAGGGTACTGATATTAATGCATTTGAAAAACGGCTAAAGCAGATGGTGAAAGCGCACATAGACCCGCAAATGCAAAACGTGGTACATATGAGCTATGACGATTTCGAAAAAGCAGGAAACTACATCCGCATGAACACGATACCACTTAAGGATATCCACTTAAAATCTAACTTTCAGGCCGAATTGGGGCAGAACGGCAATATCCAGTTTGTATATATATTCTCGGCCATTGCCTTATTTATTTTGCTGATAGCCTGTGTTAACTTTATGAACCTTAGTACAGCACGCTCGGCAAACCGGGCGCGTGAGGTGGGGGTGCGTAAAGTATTGGGTTCGGCACGTAAACATTTAATTGCTCAGTTTTTGGCAGAGTCTATTATGGTTACCATGGTAGCTACCGTATTGGCGCTTATTACAGCCTGGGCTTTGTTGCCTTTATTTAACCAAATGTCGGGCAAGGAGTTAACTTTTACGGTACATTCATTAACCTGGCTAATCCCAACCGTACTTATTATTATCCTGGTAATCGGCTGTTTGGCGGGTTCGTATCCGGCGTTTTTCTTATCTGGGTTTCAACCTATCGAGGTTTTGAAGGGCAAGCTGGCTGCCGGGTTTAAAGGCGGCACATTGCGTAGTTTCCTGGTCGTGTTTCAATTTTCTATATCTATATTCCTGATCATCGGCACACTGGTTATTTATAATCAGCTGAAGTATATCCAAAATAAAGACTTAGGTTATAGCCGCAACCATGTATTGGTTGTAAAAAATTTATATGGGTTGGGTAAGCAAGCCAAAACCTTTAAAGATGAAATTAAGCAAATGCCCGATGTTGCAAATGCTACGTTAACAGGTTATACGCCAACAAGCGACTATAAGAACAGTAACACCATATTCCAGACCCCAACACTGGATACTAAAAATGCATTGAACAGCCAGATGTGGGCTGTTGATGAAGATTATATTAAAACGCTGGGGATAAAACTGATTGTGGGCCGTGATTTTTCTAAGCAGATGCTTACAGATTCATCGTCGATTATTATAAATGAAACAGCCGCCAAACGTCTTGGCTATAAAGATCCTTTAAACAGAATGTTGTACGTGCCGATGGATCAGCAAGCCAAAGTTGTAAAAGCCTATCGCGTTATTGGCGTGATGAAAGATTTTAACTTCAATTCGCTACGCGAAAATGTTACGCAGTTAACACTGATACTCGGCGAAGAACGTGGTGCATTAAATATTAACGTAAAAACGGGCAATATGCCTGCTTTTATTAGCCAGGTTGAGAATAAGTGGAAAGAAATGAGCCCGAACCAACAGTTCGATTACTCCTTTATGGATCAGGATTTTGATGCCACATATCGTACCGAACAACGCAGGGGTAAAATATTTGTATCGTTTACCTCGCTAGCTATCATTATTGCCTGTTTAGGGTTATTCGGCCTGGCTGCTTACGCTGCCGAACAACGCACCAAAGAGATTGGTATCCGTAAAGTGCTGGGTGCCGGCGTATCAACCATTGTGGCTATGCTTTCAATAGATTTTATTAAGCTGGTTATCATATCTATCGTAATAGCTGCGCCGTTAGCCTGGTTTGCTATGCAATACTGGCTGCAGGGATTTGCTTACAGGCAAAATATACAATGGTGGGTAATTGCCGTTGCAGGCTTGGGAGCTATCGTTATCGCTTTCGCAACCATCAGCTTTCAATCCGTTAAAGCTGCGCTGATTAACCCGATTAAGAGCCTGAGAAGCGAATAATTTTTGGACGAAAGATTTTGAGATAAAAGACGAAGGACAAGAAAAAGATTAGACCGAACAGGGCTAACAACAGACAACTGATAACCGACAACTGAACCAACAATGATTAAAAACTATATAAAAATAGCCTGGAGAAACCTGGTTAAGCAAAAGCTTTATAGCCTTATTAATATTGGCGGGCTTGCTGTTGGTTTGGCTGTTTGTATGACGATAATGTTGTACGTAGCCCATGAAATGAGCTATGATACCTTTCATAAGAATGCGAACCGTATTTTTATACCGCACGCCAAATTCACAATTGCCGGTAATACCATGAATATGGATAATATGAGTTATGTATCGGCTCCTATTATCAAACAAAACCAGCCAACGGTAGAAAGCTATATGCGCACATTGGGATATCCACGCCCAGTAATTGTAAGCCCTGCTGCATCACCGACACATAAATTCTCTGAGAATAACCTGTTGTTTGCTGATCCCAATTTTTTTAAATTCTTTTCTTTTAAGCTTATTTCGGGTAGTGTTACAGATGCCCTTAAGAATCCATTCTCTGTGGTTTTATCGCAAGATATGGCTAAAAAATATTTTGGCTCAGAGAATCCTATGGGTAAAACCATTAGTATCAGAACAGATACTGTTTGTAATTATATGGTAACAGGTGTTGCCGAAAATAATCCTTCTAACTCGTCAATCAAGTTCAATTTCGTTACGCCCAACTCAAGTTTACTAGCCATGAAAGAGGCTCGGGAATATAAAGGCGAACCGCGTTTGGCGCTGGGGTCTTTTAATATCTACCTGCTTTTAAAACATACAGCAGATACTACGGCTTTAAGAAAAGGACTGCAATTAATGGCCACGAAGGCTAAAGATTTTGATAAGGAGACTTATTCCCTTTCATCAATCACAGACACGCATTTGAAAAATAATTTTGACGATCAATCTAAAATAAAATATCTCAAAATATTTCCACTTGTTGCGTTGCTTATATTGGTGTTGGCCCTGGTAAACTACATGAGCCTGTCTACCGCGCGGGCAACTTTACGAGCCAAAGAGGTTGGAGTACGCAAAGTATCCGGCGCCAGCCGTAAAACTATTGCCACGCAATTTTATGTCGAATCGGCATTGTTTGCTGTCATCTCCTTTGTATTGGGATACCTGCTTTGTTATGCATTTAAGCCATGGTTTTTAAATGCATTGGAGCTTAAAATTGATAACACATTTTTATATAGTCCATTGGTGTTAACCATGCTTGCAGCACTGCTGTTTATTACCGTGTTGGTTGCAGGTAGCTATCCATCATTAGTGTTATCGGCATTTAAACCTGTTGTTACCTTGAAAGGAAAAATGAGTAAACAAGCGGGTGGGGTAGTTGTGAGAAAAGTTTTTACCACACTACAGTTTACCATTTCGGTTGCGTTAATTATTTGCGGAATAGTGATTGACCGGCAGCTTTATTATTTAAGGCATGCTGACACAGGTGTAAAGCATGACAATGTGGTTATGATACCAGTTGCCAAAAGTTTCGGGAAAAACTATCCCTCATTTAAAAGAGATGTTGAGGCATTAGCCGGTATTAGCAGTGTTGCAACAGCACATTATGCTTTGTTTAAAGGCTATGATATGTATTTTATCAACGGAAAAACTAAAGATGAGAGCTTCGTTTTACCCGCAATGGATGTTGATGAGCATTTTGCAAGTACACTTGGATTAAAGTGGAAATTTAAACCGATATCTGCAACCGGCAATATCCAAACTGTTATTATTAATGAAGCAGCCATTAAAGGGTTGCATCTTCCGGCCAATCCTGTGGGTACGTATATTACTTCTGGTCCCGGTAAAAATGAAATAACAGGGGTAGTAAAGAATTTCAATTTCAAATCAATGGAGTTTGCGATAGAGCCATTGGGTTTATACGTAGTGCGCGATACGTCATCTTTTTGGCGTATGGCCGGTTGTAATTTGTTTGCCAAAATTAAACCGCATACCAATTTACCTACTATGATCAATACCCTCGAAGGTATTTATAAAAAGTATGATAAAGACACTCCCTTTAGCTACTCATTTGCCGACGATACTTTTAACGAACAATATAAAGCCGAAGACAGGCTGGCATCTATCTTTAGTATTTTTACCTGTATAACCGTTATTTTGGCCATTCTTGGTTTGTTTGGGCTTGCTGCCTTTACCATAGAACAGCGCACCAAAGAGATAGGTATCCGCAAGGTTTTAGGTGCTAGTGTTACCGCCATAACCACATTACTTTCTAAAGATTTCTTAAAACTGGTACTGTTGGCCATTGTAGTTGCTTCGCCCATTGCATGGTGGTGTATGAACAACTGGCTGCAAGGGTTTGCTTATCGTATTACCATATCGTGGTGGCTGTTTGTGTTGGTAGGGGTGGTAATTGTGCTGCTTACCCAAATTACGGTTTGCTTAAATGCCATCCGATCGGCAGTGGCCAACCCGGTAAAGAGCCTGAGAAGTGAATGAAATTTTAGAAGAAGGATAAAAGATTGAATACGAAAGACCAATAACAGATAAAGACCAAAAGATATAAGATAATAAGACTGGCCCCCGAAAACTGATAACGGACACCCAAAACTAAAACGATGTTTAAAAATTATCTAAAAGTAGCTTTACGAAGCTTGTTGAAGCGCAAAGCTTTTAGCCTGATCAACATTTTGGGCCTGGCCACAGGTATGGCTGTTTGTTTACTCATCGTTTTGTTTATACAGGACGAGCTGAGTTATGATAAGTTTCAGGACAAAGGTGATCGTATTTATCGAATAGCGCTCGACCGTATTTATCCCGGCAGATCAACTTCATATGCTATTATCCCATCTTCAATTGGTGATGCGGCAAAGCGTGAATTCCCGGAGGTTGAGCAATTTACAAGAATGTTTGATGCCGTTGGTAATGGTACCTTCCCCCTTAAATATGGCGACAAGATTTTTGAGGAAAGAAAAGTGTTATTTGTCGATTCTAACTTTTTCAATGTATTTAGTTACAAAGCACTTGCCGGTAACCCACTCAGTGCTTTAACTAAAGCCAATAATGTGGTTATTACCGAGAGTACGGCGAAACGTATTTTTGGTTCTGCAGATCAGGCTATAGGCAAACAGTTTTTGGTTGACCAGAATAATGGTAACCCCAACTTTGTAATCAGCGCTGTTGTACAGGATTGGCCTCAAAACTCACACTTTAAATTTAATATGCTGATATCTGCTATCAGCTTTCCGTTTGTCAATCAGCCCAATTATACCGGGTTTTCATGTTACACTTATTTGTTGCTTAAACCAGGTGTTTCGCCTCAGGCAGTGGATGCCAGAATGCCGCTAATTATCAAGAAATATGTATCGGGTGAAATAGGCCGCGCTTTTGGCGAAACTTATGAGCAGTTTACCGCTGCGGGCAATGGCTACCATTACTATCTACAGCCGCTTACTAAGATCCACCTGATCTCAGACCTCGAATCAGAACTCAGCGTAAACGGCAGCATGACTACCATTTACATGTTTAGTGCAATTGCCATATTTATACTGGTACTGGCTTGTATCAATTTTATCAACTTGTCTACTTCATTATCGGTCGAGCGTGCCAAAGAAGTAGGCATCCGCAAAACCTTTGGTTCTGATAAGCAATCAATCATTTACCAGTTTTTAACCGAATCTGTTATCATCAGTTTAATGAGTTTGGTTATAGCCTTTGGGATGATACTGCTGCTGTTGCCGCTGTTTAATCAAATTGCAGATAAAAATCTTTCGGCATTATATTTTATTACGCCGTTACATTTGCTGCTACTCATTGCGTTCGCTATCGTATTGGGCGGCATCGCGGGCGTGTATCCGGCATTTATTCTGTCGTCATTTAATCCTATCACGGTTTTAAAAGGCAGGTTTAAATCCAATAAATACGGTTTATTTCTGCGGAATGGCTTAGTGATCTTCCAGTTCAGTATATCTATCGTGCTCATCATAGCTACGATTATTGTAAACCAGCAAATCAATTTTATGCAGGGTGATAAGCTGGGCTTTAAGAAAGACCATATAATTGTGGTGAATAATGCTGTTGTACTTAATAAACAAACCAGGGCTTTTAAAACTGAATTACTGAAGATACCCGGTGTTGAGTCGGTAAGCGGCACATCAACTATGCCCGGCGACCAGGGCTTTTTTGGGGTAAGCTTTACGCCCGAAGGTTCTAAACAATCTATAACGGGCCGCGGCATTGTGGTTGATGAAAATTTCGCCAAAGTACTGGGCCTGCAAATTAATAAGGGCAGGTTTTTTTCAGAATCGTATCCCACAGATTCGCTCGGGGTAGTACTTAACGAAAAAGCTGTAAGCGAGATGGGGCTTAAAAACCCAATAGGTGCGCGGCTAACCAGCCCCGGCGATACGCTTAAAAATGGTACTAATGTTATTAATACTGTGATAGGCGTGGTTAAAGATTTCCATTACCAATCCCTGCATCAAAAAATTACGCCGCTGATATTCATCAACAGTAAGCGCAATAATAACATCTATGGCGCTATAGCTGTAAAAGTAAAGTCTGACCATTTCCAAAACACATTGAACAGCATTCAGCATACCTGGGATAGTTTCGTAAAGGATCATCCCTATCACTATAGTTTCCTAGACCAAACCGTGGCCGAGCAATACCATGCCGAGCAAACCACACAAAAAGTATTCAGTGTGTTTACGGTACTGGCTATTTTTATTGCCTGTATTGGTTTAATGGGGTTGGCGGCTTATGCAACCCAGCAACGCATCAGGGAGATCGGCATCCGTAAAGTATTGGGCGCATCTATAAGTGGCATTGTAAGCATGCTTTCGGTAGATTTCCTGAAACTGATCCTGTTTGCAAGCCTGGTAGCTTTCCCAATAGCTTGGTTTGCTATGTACAGCTGGCTGCAAAACTTTGCTTACCGTATTACCATCAACTGGCTGGTATTTATACTGGCAGCAGGTATTTCGATACTGATAGCCATGCTTACTATTAGTTTCCAGGCTATTAAAGCGGCACTAATGAACCCGATTAAGAGTTTGAGAAGCGAATAGTTTTTGGAAGAAGGATTGAGGGACAAAAGATAAAGGACTTTACAGGAAGCTGAAAAGAAAAGATAAAGGACAGGGCTGACAACCGACAACTGAAAACTGACAACCAATATGATAAAGAACTATTTTAAAATTGCATGGCGTAAGCTTAAAAAGAACAGACTGTATTCGTTTGTAAATATATTGGGTTTAACTGCCGGTTTGGCCAGTTGCCTGTTGATAGGTTTATATTTATATAACGAGTTAAGCTACGATAACTTCCATCAGAATGCCGACCGTATTGCAAGGCTGACGATGGAGTATAATCATGGTAGTACCACTAAAACTGCCGTTACCGGAACTAAAGAAGGCCCGCAACTGAAAAGAATGTTCCCCGAGGTTGAAGATTATGTAAGGACTGTAAAGTACGGAGGCATTTTCAATAAGGATGGCAAGATCTTCCGCGAAGCGAACGTATTGTATACCGATCAGCCTTTCTTTAAGATGTTCTCATTTAACTTGTTAAAAGGCAGCCCGGCAAATGCGCTTTCGGCGCCCGATCGTATTGTGATTACATCGGCCATGGCCAAAAAATATTTCGGCGATGCAGAACCGATGGGCCAAACATTGAAATTAGATAACAAGGCTTACGTAGTAAGCGGGGTGACCGGAGATCTGCCTCCCAATTCACAGATCCGCTTTGATTTTGTGGTACCTTTTACTGTGCTTTCTGCGGCTAAAAACGAAGAATGGTTTACAGCTAATTATGTTACTTATCTGTTGCTGAAAAACTCTGGCAATATAAAACCATTGCAAAAGCAAATTAGCACTTATATGCAGCAAGTGAGTGCCGGCGAGCTTAAAATGACCGGTAAAGAGTACCTCACTTTAAATCTCGAACCATTGAAAAGTGTCCATCTGCATTCGCAATTAGCAGGCCTGGAGCCGAATGGAAACCTCACTTATATTTACATTCTCTTTAGTATTGCGCTGCTTATCCTTTTTATTGCTGCGGTTAACTATACCAACCTGGCAGTAGCACAATCAGCCGGGCGCAGTGCCGAAATCAGTATCCGCAAAGTGTTGGGTGCAAGTAGCATGCAATTGTTCAGGCAGTTTATTGGCGAGTCGGTATTTTTTACAACTGTGGCTACTGTGCTTGCCGTATTGGTAGCTTATGCTTTGTTGCCTCAATTTAATGCCATGGCCGGCAAAAGTTTTACAACCAAAGATTTGCTGAACCCTGTTGTATTAATACTGCTAATGGTTTTGAGTATCGTTATCAGCTTTATTGCCGGGGCGTATCCATCGCTATTATTATCTAATGTAAATATCATCAAACTCTTAAAGTCAGGCTTTTCATTTACAGGTAATACATCGTTACGCCAAGCGCTTATTATTTTTCAGTTTGTTATTTCCTTCTTCCTCATTATATCTACAAGCGTTATTATTCGTCAGCTTAATTATATCCAGACTAAGGATGTAGGCTATAACCGTAAAAATGTAATTGTTTTGCCGCTCGATTATACTTTGTATCCAGCCGTTAGTACCCTGAAAACGCAAATGGCTGCCGTACCAAATGTAGAGCAGGTGAGCGTGGCTAACTCTTCACCGGTTAATGTAGGCTGGGGCGATGGCATTACTACCCACGACGGCAAAAAGGTAATGGTAAACTGTATACCTGCCGATGAAAACTTTGTATCAATGTTTAAGCTGAAGGTTTTAGCCGGTGCTAATTTTACCCATGCCGATCTGTTGCAAATGGACACCACTAACAACGGTAAAAACTTTAGGCATACATTTATTATTAACGAATCGACAGCCAAAGCTTTGGGTTGGACACCGGAGGAAGCCATTGGCAAAACCATTAATAAGGGGAATGATGGCATAGTAAAGGCTGTGGTAAAGGATTTCAATTTTAGATCACTTCACGACCCGATAACACCTTTGGTTATCTTTTTAGACAATAGCAATACCAACGAACTTTTCTTAAAAGTGGCCGATAAAAATATCCCGCAGGTATTGCGTGATCTGGAAGTGATCTGGAAACATGAGGCTATTAATAACCCATTCTCATACCATTTTCTGGATGATGACTACAATGCCATATACGTTTCAGAACAACGTACAGCAGCCATATTTAAAACCTTCGCTATACTTGCCGTTTTATTAGGTTGTTTAGGCTTGTTTGCGCTTACGGCTTATTCTGTGCTTAACCGCACTAAAGAAATAGGCATCCGTAAGGTATTGGGCGCATCGGTTAGCAGCATCACCTTAATGCTTTCTAAAAACTTTATGAAGCTGGTTTTGATAGCTATTATTATAGCTTCGCCAATTGCGTGGTACGCCATGAACAAGTGGTTGCAGGACTTTACTTACCGCATAGATATTCAATGGTACCTGTTTGTATTGGCCGGTTTGGTAACCATAATTATTGCCTTTGTAACGGTAAGCTTTCAGTCAATTAAGGCTGCGCTGGGCACTCCGGTTAAGAGTTTGCGAAGTGAATGATTATAACTTTATGTAAATCAATAATTTATTAAATAATTAAAACTTTTTATTAACGATTTACGTATGGAATAACCAAAAAAATATGTGATATTTGACTTAAGCCAAATATCACATGAAAACTTTAGGCCTCACACTCGTTCTACTATTTATATGCGGCATTTCATTTGCCCAGGTAAACTGGACTAATGAACCGCTTATACAAAAGAAAATTAAAGGCACTATACGTAATGTTAGTGTTAAAACCTTGTGTGGCAATATATCTGTAATTGGCACTAATGCCGAGCCCAGTATAGAGGTATATGTTGATGCCATTAACGAGGCTACTTCATCAAAAGCCGAGCTGAAACGTTTTGTTGAACAGGATTACGCCATTGATATGGTAGTGCGCGATCACCAATTGATGGTTTCTGCCACCTGTAAGTACGGCGATAGCAACTGGAAAAAGGCCGTAAGCATCTCTTTTAAAATATTTGTTCCGCGTTCTGTTATTTGTGATCTTACTTCAAAAACAGGAAGTGTAAGCCTGGTGAATTTAGATGGTAACCAAACCTTTAACACAAGTGGCTCTGTAAACCTGGAAAAGATAACCGGGGTAATTAAAGGGCATACCACAAGTGGAGATATTAACGTTTCTAATTCCGGCCCGGATATTGATTTATCGACCATCAGTGGTGATATCATAGCCGTAAATTGCCAGGGCAAGGTTAAACTGAAAACCGACCAGGGAGGCATTAACCTAAGCCGCTTAAAAGGGACTATTGATGCCGAAACATTGGCTGGTAATATCCTATCTGACGAAATAGATGGTACATTTAACACCCAAACCACAGCGGGTGATATTACGCTAAAGCGGATGACGTGCCATTTAACAGCAACTACTGCATCGGGCACCATTAATGCCGAATTATCAAAAGCTTGTAAATCAATCAAGCTTAATGCCACCGAGGGCGATGCCAATATTATCCTGACATCAAAAGACGGCTTTAATTTAAACTGCGAGGGCAAATCCATTAGCGGTGATATGCCTAAAAAGTTTTCGGGGACTAATGATGGTAAAAAACTATCAGGAGCCGTGTTTGGAGGAGGCATACCGGTAGAGGTGCACGCAGCGTCGGGAGAGGTTAAATTTCAATTTATTTAAACAATCGGTTTGTTTGATATAGAAGAGCGGTACTGGTGTACGGCTCTTTTTTTATGCCTTGATTTCTATAAATCAATAGCTTACATAGTGTATCGAAACCGTACGCACCTTGTTACACAACCGAACACTATTTGATGTTTTATTGATTTTAATTATTTGATATTCAGCAACTTAATTGTTTGGTACGAATTTGTACTTAAAATGTACGGTTCAACAAACTTATCGGTAAATGAAAGCACTCAAAAATATATTAGCTATTGGCATTTTAGGAATTGCGCTGGTGGCTTCGGCACAAACAACAACCCGTAAAATAGAAAAAGTTAACATCGATAAGCTGATTGGCGATGACGGCAAAAGCCTGCATATCAAAATATCGGGCACAAAAGGTGATAAACCCATTAATTTCGAACGGGTATATAACATAAAAGGAATGAGCAAGCCGCAGGTTGAGGCCATTAAGAAACATGTGTTAGATTCATTGGGGGTTAACAACTAATATAAAACCGAGTTATGTTTAAAAACTATATTAAAACCGCCTGGCGTAATTTGTGGAAAGGCCGCGTATTTAACGGGATGAACATTGTGGGGCTATCAGTTGCCATAGCTAGTTCTACGCTACTGCTACTTACCGTTTTTTTCGAATCATCGTACGATGGTTTCCATAAAAACATTGATAATATTTACCAGGTATATTTTACCGTAAGCAGGCAAGGTGCGCCGCAGAAAACAGGGTCGATGCCTGTGCCGCTGGCTCCAACTTTGAAAGCTGATTACCCCGATGTAAAGTACATCACACGTGTAGCAGGCGGTCCTCCAGCAACCATAACTTACGGCGATAAGCAAATTCAGCAAGAGGTTTCGTTTGTTGATCCAGATTATTTTAACATATTCACGTTCCCGATCATCAAAGGAAGTAAAACGGCATTATCGGGCCTTAATGATGTAGTATTAACCAATGCTTCGGCCAAAGCTATTTTTGGTGATGCCGACCCGATTGGTAAAACTATTGTTGTAAAATACGACGACCAGCCAAAGAGTTTTATTGTAAGCGGAATTACGGAGGATTATCCGGCCAATTCAAGTTTAGGCTCTGATCTCACAGTCCGCTTTGAGAATTCAGAAAGCTATAATCAATTGCTAAAAGTTTGGGATTCGCGTACGCATATTGTATATGTGCAATTGAACGCTAATGCCAATCCGGCCAGGTTTGAGCAGGGCTTAAAACCTTTTGTAAAAAAATACCTGAAACAAGACCTGGAAGATTTAAAACGCGATGGCGCCAAACCACTGGCCGATGGTGAGCGCGAATCATTAGGCATATTTCCATTTAAAAATAATCACTTTAATACTGATATGGGGGCTGTTTACGGTTCGTCAATCAGTAAAACTTATGTAGGTGCTTTGCTGGTAATTGCCATATTTATTCTCATCATTGCCTGTATTAACTTCGTTAACCTATCTGTAGCACGCTCATTTACACGGGCCCGCGAAATTGGTGTGCGCAAAACATTAGGCGCAGGCAAATGGCAGCTTTTAACACAGTTCTGGACAGAAACTGTAATGATTTGCCTGATTGCCCTGGTAGCAGGTATTGGCATCGCTGCATTGGTAATGCCGGGTTTTAAAGCAGCTTTTCAGAGTGGTATAAAGTTGAGTATGCTTTTACAGCCGCTGCAGTTATTTACCATTATTGGCCTGTTCTTTTTTATCACCATAGCAGCCGGATTTTATCCTGCACTGCTAATGCTGCGCTATAAAACTACCCAGGTTTTAAAAGGGTCTGTAAATACGCAGAAACCTGGCAAGGTGCGTAATATATTATTGGTGGTACAATTCTCGCTGGCTACTATATTAACTATTTGTACACTTATTACCTGGCAGCAAATTAGTTACCTGCAAACCAAGCCATTGGGATATAATAAAAATGAGGTAATCAGTATCCCGATTGGGAATAGTATAAATGGTTTGCAGGCCTTACAGTTGTTCCGTAACCAAATGGCCGGCGAACCGGGTGTGGTAGGCATTAGTGGCTCTTATATTAATTTGGGGAGGGGTAAAGACGGCTCGAGCAGTAACTCTGTCCGTGGGTTTAACTACAAAGGGCATGAGATCCGCACGCATGAACAAACAGTCGATTTTGATTTTATGAAAACACTGGATATTAAGCTGGCAGTCGGTCGCGATTTTTCGAGAGATTACGTAGCCGATAGCAACAATGTGGTAATAAATGAAAAAATGGCATCATTGATTGGCAAAGGTAACGTGGTGGGTACCTATCTGCCAATGCGCGATAATGAGCCGCCAATGCAAATAGTAGGTGTGTTTAAAAATTATAACTTTCAATCGCTGCATGAAGAGGTTGAACCATTGACCTTGACCATGAAAAAGGATTTCCCGATCAGCTATATATTTGTCAGGCTTAAATCAAACAATCTGTTAAATGATTTCGACAGGGTAAAAGCAAAATGGCATGCGGCTTTCCCTACTATAGAATTTACCGGTTCGTGGCTTACCGAAAATACAGAGAAGCAATACCGGGCCGAAAAGCGCTTATCTACCATATTTATCAGCGCAGCTATCATTGCTATTATTATTTCTTGTATTGGTTTGCTGGCTATCTCTATTATGGTAATTGTACAGCGTACCAAGGAGATAGGTATCCGTAAAGTGCTGGGATCGAGTGTATCGAGTATTGTGATACTATTATCTCGCGAATTCGCCAAACTGGTGCTGATTGCATCAATAATTGCTTTCCCGGTTGCTTGGTGGGTAATGCATAAGTGGCTGGAAGGTTTTGCGTATCGCATTACTATACAGTGGTGGATTTTTGCCTTATCTGCTTTAATAGCGTTAACCATTGCTTTACTTACTATCAGTATTCAGGCCGTGAGGGCAGCATTAGCCAACCCGGTTAAGAGCCTGAAAAGCGAATGACGCTAATTTTGAATGAGTGAGTTGTGAATGAGTGAATTAACCGAGGTGAAAAAACTGACAACCGATAACTGACAACCGACAACAGAATATGATTAAGAATTACTTTAAAATAGCCTGGCGTAACCTTACTCGCAATAAGGTAAGCAGCATCATTAATATTAGTGGTTTGGCCATTGGTTTGGCCTGCGTGCTATTCATTGGCATGTATGTAAAAGACGAGCTGAGCTACGACCGCTTTTTTAAAGATAACGACCATATTTTTCGCGTTAACCTTGACGGTAAAATGGGGAATGAAGAATTTCTGCTTGGCCATACGCCACCGCCGGTAGGTGCTGCGTTAAAAAGTAATTTTTCTGAGGTTGAAAGTTATGCACGAATCTACAAGCCTAACAACGAGATAATTTATTTCGAAAGTAACGGTCAGAAGAAATCGCTGACTGAGAAGAATCTGCTGGCGGTTGATTCTAATTTTCTGCAGGTATTGAATTATCCATTAGTAGCTGGCGACGCTGCAACATGTTTAAGCGGAGTAAATTCGGTGGTTTTGACTGAACGTGCGGCTAAAAAATATTTTGGTGATGCATCGCCAATCGGCAAGACTTTGGTGTTTGATGAATATGCAAAACCGTTTACCGTTACTGCGGTATTAAAAGATATTCCGGCGCAGTCATCATTACAGTTCGATATGCTTCAGTCTACCGAAAGTATCCCGCCTGTAAAGCATTTTAACTGGAGCTGGGTATGGCTGCAAATGGGTACTTATGTAAAACTCAAGCCCAACGTTGCTGTAGATGTCGCCAGCATGAAACGATTAGAAAGTAAGTTCCCTGCTATGGTAAACCAACAGGCTGCCAGTGCATTTAAACGCATTGGCCAACCTTGGGACGAGTTTAAAAAGAAAGGCGGCCATTGGGATTTGCACCTGCAACCTATTGCAGATTTGCACCTGCGCTCTGTTAACGTTGGCACCCGTTATTTCAACCAGAGCGATATTAAGTATGTGTACATATTTTCGGCTATTGCTTTGTTTATTATTTTGCTGGCCTGTATCAACTTCATGAACCTGTCTACCGCACAGGCCGCGCGCAGGGCTAAAGAAGTGGGCATCCGGAAGGTGCTGGGTTCGGCACGTAAACAGTTGATTGGTCAGTTTATGGCTGAGGCTTTTTTATATTGCTTGTTTTCCGCTTTTGTTGCCGTAGTTATCGTGGCTTTGGCCTTGCCTGCGTTTAATCAACTGTCTGAAAAATGCCTGAGCATAAATGTGTTGTTCAGTATTGAAGCAATTGCAGGCATCGGCGCTTTGGTTGTGATTACTGCCTTATTGGCCGGTAGCTACCCCGCGTTTTTCCTCACTTCGTTAAAACCGGTGAGCATTTTAAAAGGCAGTGGGATTTTTAAAGATTCGAGCGGGTTTTTAATGCGGAATGCTTTGGTTATATTTCAATTTACGGTTTCAACAGTGCTTATTATTTGTACGCTTATTGTATACAAGCAACTGAATTATACCCAAACTAAAGACCTTGGCTTTAATAAAGAAAACGTATTAATTATCCAGAATGCAGAGCGTTTGGGCCAGAGCGAAGAAAGCCTTCGCCAGGAGTTGCTGCGTTTACCCGAAATAAGCAATGCCACAATTGCAACCGGCATACCTACCCAAAACAAATTTGCCGATACCTATATCCCCGAACTGGAACCCGGTAATACTAAAAGCGGCGAGAATAACATACTGCTTGCTTCATTTATTGTAGACGAAGCCTTTGCACCAACCCTGGGACTGAAAATGGCGAACGGCCGTAATTTCTCCAAAGAATTTGCCGACTCTGCTTCGGTTGTTATCAACGAAGCAGCTGCTAAGCAGATTGGCTGGAAAAATCCAATCGGTAAAACCATGACCTATCCGGGAGGCAACAACCAGCAATTTAAAGTGGTGGGTGTGGTGAAAGATTTTAACGTAGAATCGCTGCATCAGTCTGTACCTCCGTTTGCTTTATTTTATAAAACATCCAAAACTTATAGCTCATATACCTCATACATTACAGTGAGGATAAAACCCGGCGATTATGCCGCTACCATTGCAGCCATACAAACCAAATGGAAATCGTTTATGCCCGATACGCCGTTCGAGTACAGTTTTCTCGATGCCGAATTTGATTCGCTTTATCGTGCCGATCAAACGATAGGGAAGGTGTTCAGCGTGTTTACCTTCCTATCGTTAACCGTGGCTTGTTTAGGCTTATTAGGATTGGCTATTTATACCGCGCAACGCCGTACCAAAGAGATTGGCATCCGCAAGGTACTGGGCGCATCTATTGAAAACGTAGTGACCATGCTTTCTAAAGATTTCCTGAAACTGGTTATTGCAGCCTCCATAATTTCATTCCCAATAGCCTGGTATGCCATGGACAAATGGCTGCAGGATTTTGCCTACCGCACGCCGGTAAGCTGGTGGATATTTTCATTGGCAGCTGGTATAACGCTTGTTATAGCGTTGGCAACAATTAGTTTTCAATCTATTAAAGCAGCGCTAACAAATCCAATTAATAGCCTGAGAAATGAATGATAGTTTCGAGTTGGTGAGTAGCTAGTCTCGGGTTTGAATGAGTGAGTTCTGAATTTTATCTCACACTCACTAACACATTCAAAACTTAAAATTATTTTCCTCCCGATGCAACTATTCTAAAAATAAGTGCGTCTCATTAAATAACAAACTCAACATTTATGAAAATTAACCTTATTTTAACAATGCTTTGCCTGGGCAGTAGTGTTGCAATGGCCCAAAATGATAATAAAACTCCCTTTTTAACTAAGTCGCTGTCAAGCTATGGTATTAAACAAGCCTTTGTAAATACTTCTGGCGGTAGTATTGAGGTAAGCGGGGTTACCGATGGTTCGGCACGTGTAGAGGTTTACGTAACAAATAATCATGGTGAGACCTTAAGCAAAGAGGAAGCTCAAAAACGTATTGAAAAAGATTATACCCTTGATGTTGATGTACACGATGGAGAAGTACACGCCACTGCAAAATCTAAAAGACAAAGTAATTGGAGCTGGAATGGCAACAATAACATCAGTATATCTTTTAAAGTATATGTGCCTGTAAAAACAGGAACCAATTTAAATACCAGTGGCGGCAGCATCCACTTAGATAATTTATCGGGCAACGAAAAATTTGAAACCAGCGGCGGTAGCCTGCACGTTGACCACTTAGCCGGCGTTATTAAAGGCGAAACCAGTGGCGGCAGTATCCACGTTTCAAATTCAAAAGATAATATTGACCTGCAAACCAGCGGTGGCAGTATTTCGGCAGATAATTGCCAGGGCACTATCCGTTTAGAAACCAGCGGCGGCTCTTTAAATCTAACCCGTCTAAGTGGTAGCATTAAAGCCAATACCAGCGGTGGCAGCATTCATGGCGACGATATAGGCGGCGAGTTGATTACCGGTACATCGGGCGGCAGCATTAACCTAACCGGTATTAACGGTAGCCTTGATGCATCAACAAGCGCGGGCAGCTTACATGCACAATTTAAACAAGTTGGTAAATATGTTAAGTTGGATGTAAGCTCGGGCCATATCGATTTGATATTGCCGGAGAAACAAGCGCTTAACCTCGACATTAGGGCAGGTAGTATTACAAAAAGCCAGTTAAATAATTTTAATGGTGATGTAGATAAAGAACACATCCGTGGTTCTATCAACGGTGGTGGTGCCGTAGTACGTGCCGATGCAGGCAGCGGCCGTGTAAACCTCTCGTTCAATTAATAAGTATAATATAAGTGTGATTGATAGTGGAAGCAGGCCGGGTATTTACCCGGCCTGCTTTTTTTGTGCAATTAGCTGTAAGCATATTTCTACCGAAAATTGTATCATTACCGTACGCACCGTGTTACGCTACCGTACAGTTTTAATACTTAAACTAAATATTAAATAATTGATAATCAGTATTTTAAATGTTTGGTATGTTATTGATACTTTAGTGTTCGGTTAAGCAACCAAAAAACAACAGATCACAAACAATTTGTATATGTTATCCTTAAAAAATATCTCTAAATACTACCAGGCCGGGGGCAATAAAACTTATGTGTTAAACAACGTAAGCCTTGATGTTGATGCCGGCGAATTTGTATCTATTATGGGCCCATCGGGTTCTGGTAAATCAACTTTATTGAATATCATCGGTATGCTTGATGAACCTTCTGAAGGTTACCATTATTTCATGAAAGAGCCTGTACACCAACTAAAAGAGAAAGCGCGTTCGGCTCTATATAAACAATACATCGGTTTTGTTTTCCAGGCTTACCATTTGATTGATGAGCTTACCGTTTACGAAAACATCGAAACCCCGTTAATTTACCAGGATATTAAAAGCAGCGAACGCAAAGCACTGGTTGCCGATATGCTTGATCGTTTCCAGATTGTGGGTAAGAAAGATCTTTTCCCGGCGCAGTTATCAGGCGGTCAGCAGCAATTGGTGGGCATTGCCCGTGCACTGATCACCAAGCCCCGTTTAATTTTAGCTGATGAGCCTACCGGTAACCTCAACTCAAAACAAGGGGAGGAGATTATGGAGCTTTTCCGCAAGCTGAATAAAGAGGATAAGGTTACCATTATCCAGGTAACCCACAGCGAAAAAAATGCCGAGTACGGTTCGCGCATTATCAATGTGCTGGATGGAAAAATTGATTCATCAAGAAACCTTTAATACTGTAATGAGATACCTTAAATACATATTATTTGCGCTCATCCTATGTTCGTCTGTTCCGGCTTTTAGTCAGGTAGATAGTCTGTACACTTTACAGCAATGTATCGACATCGCCATCAAAAACAATCTTACTGTTAAGCAAAGCGAGTTGCAAATGGACCGCGACCGCATATACTGGAACCAGGCACGCGAAAACCTGCTGCCCCAGGTTTATGGCGATGCTTCGCGAAGCATTAACAACGGACGGACATTAGACCCTGCATCTTATACTTACTCAAATCAGCAACTAACCAACGATAATTATAGCTTAAGCAGTAGTTTGATATTATTAAAAGGCTTAAGCCTCATTAATAGCATTAAGCAAACATCATTGGCTTACCAAGCCGGTAAACTCGATTTTCAACAGGCTAAAAATGATATTACTTTAAATGTAATTACCACCTATTTACAAGCGTTGGAGAATGAAGACCAGATCTCGTTGACACAAACGCAAATTGAACTTTCGCAACAATCGTTAGACAGGTTGAATATCCTGAATAAAGATGGCAGTATTTCGCCATCCGACGTTACAGATGCCCGCGGACAACTAGCCACTAATAAATTGTCGCTGATTGATGCCCGTAACTCTATGTATGCACAGAAATTAAACCTGTTGCAGTTAATGAATGTGCCTTATAACAGAAACGTCAAATTACAACGACTATCAGCAGATGAACTACCCGCGCAATATAAATTAACGGTTGACGAAGTTTATAACAATGCGTTAAATGATTACCCGATGGTTAAGGCTGCCGACCTGCGTTTAAAAAGCACGGAGAAAGAAGTAGCGGCAGCAAAGGGTATTTATTATCCAACATTAAGTGTCGGTGGTGCTTTATCGAGCTATTATTCGAGTGTGGATAACACAGGCTATCATTCGCAAATAAATAATAACTACACCTATGGGTTTAATATTGGTTTGCATGTGCCGATCCTTAACTTTTTCCAAACCCGTAACAACGTAGCGCTGGCTAAGATTGACAGGCTGAATGCCCAATATACTACCCAAACCACAAAACTAACTTTGAAGAAAAATGTTGACCAGGCCTATGTAAACATGTCTTTAGCCTATGAGCGTTACCAGACACTGGTTGAACAGGTTGATGCGTATACCCAATCATTTAAAGTAGCAGAAACTAAGTTTAACGCAGGGGTAATAACCTCGGTTGATTATATCACCATCAGAGGCTTTATGGATCGTGCAAATCTGAGCCTCATCAGTGCGCGGTACGATTACTTTATCCGTATTAAAATATTAGATTACTACCAGGGCAAATTGGCGTTGTAATAGTCTGCAATTATCTTAATCATATAAAATGGCGAAGGATTCAGATCCCTCGCCATTTTAGTTTATCCTGCCGTGTTCTCTGCGTCCGGCTCATCTGCGGGTTCCCAAAGCTCAATCATATTCCCTTCCGGATCTAGGATATGAACGAACTTGCCATATTCATATTCCGCAATCTCATCAACAATAGTTACGTTGTCTTTTTTTAGTTCCTCTAACAGTTCAACCAGATTTTCCACACGGTAATTGATCATAAAGGGTTTGGTTGACGGACTGAAATGCTTGGTATCCTGCGGAAAAGTGCTCCATGTTGTAGAACCTTTTTTCGACGGGTCTTCGTCTTCTCGCCAATCAAATGTTGCTCCATATCCTTTATTATCCAATCCAAGGTTTTTTGTATACCACTCGTTCATCGCTTTCGGATCATCACATTTAAAAAATATGCCGCCTATGCCTGTTACTTTTTTCATATTTTAATTTATTGTTGGGTTAAAATTGATGTTAAACAAAATGTTATGCTATAATTGGTTCTTGCTTAGTATTAGCGCGTTTTAGTATTAATGAGGCAATCAGTGTTATTACTAAGCCCACCGGTAAAACTTCGAGGTAGGTAAGCACAATAACCCCGAACGGGCTTTTATACATTTGAACGTAGTTTGCCATTGATGCTTTTTGCTTATTAAGTTCTGCGGCACTTGCGCCGTGGCTTTTTGCCTGCGCAAGGGCATGGGCAACGTACTTATCCATAAAATCCGGCATAAATACGTAATAGTCAATTAACCAGCCCAATACGTAAATTGTTGATGCAATGAGCGTGATATATAACCCCACCTGAAATGCTTTTCCGAAAGAGATATACCTATCGTGATATTTATCTCTAAAGGTCCTTATCCCAACAAACACAAACGAGAAGGCTACAATCATGGAGCCGTATCCAAGCCAGTAATTTTCCTCGCGGTTGGTATTATAGTAAAAGGCGTAAATAGCAATCATCCACACCATAAAAATAAGCCCGGCTATTGATCCAAAAATAAATACAACCTTTTTCATATCGGTTTAACTAATTATTAGTTTGATGGTACAAACTTGGCTACTTTAAATTTCATCAGGCTCATACTTTAGGGTGATTTTGCTAATCGAGCTACAATTTAATACTAAAGTATGATTAATGTTAGGGTATAAGGCACAGCCTTTTGGCCATTTCAACAGCTTGAGTGCGGCGTTTTACTTCCATCTTTTCAAACAACTTTGCCGAATGCGTTTTAATGGTATTTAATGACACAAATAAGCGGTCGGATATTTCCTGATTGCTTAAGCCATCGGCCATTAATTGTAAAACCTCTAGTTCACGCTTGCTTAGATTTAGCCGGTCTAGTTCATTTTTGTTGACGGAAAATTCATCCAAAGTATTTCCAATGTAAACCTGCTTTTCAACCACTACGGTTTTTACTTTAGGTTTGGTAAGTTTAAGTGCCAGCCATATGCCCAATGCGGTGAAAAATATAGCTATGGCACCTGCATAAGCTTCGAAAGCATAATCAACCAATATCAATCGGTACTCCAGCCATTTTAATAGCAGTAATAGCACAGCCAATGCCGTTCCATACAGTAAGAGGTGTTTATTTTTTACCAATATATTGGCGGGCATTTTAATGGGGGTTTATCCAGTTAAAAATAATATATTTTAGATATAAATTGAATGCCTGTAAATGAGCTGTCGCTCTTTTTTGAGTTATTATATATTTGCAACACAAATAATACCGTTTACAGTTATAACATTTTAAACTATCACTATGAAAAAAATTACTTTACTATTAATAGTATTTATAGGCATTGCGGGCAGTGCTTCTGCACAATTGTTACCTACGTTTCAGTTTGGTGTTAAAGGAGGGGTAAATCTTTCTAATATCTCAACATCGGGCAATGTGTTCAATAATTTAAATACTGATAACCGCGCAGGCTTTTTAGGTGGTGTGTGGGCACGTATAGGTGGGGCGGGGTTGCACTTCCAGCCCGAACTTTATTACACCAGCAAAAACGTAACCTTTACCGATGCCGGAATTCAAAATAAAGCCGAATTTAAAAGCATTGATGTGCCATTATTAATAGGCACACGTTTTGGCGTACCTGCTTTAGGCGTGCGTATAAACACAGGTCCGCTGGTATCGTTCGCTGTTGATAAAACTCAGGATATATCTGGAATAATTAGTAACGATGTTTACAATTTGCATTACAAAGACCAGAATTATGCATGGCAGTTCGGTGCGGGTTTAGATATTAAAAGTATCTCTTTTGATCTGCGTTACGAACTAGGGCTTAGCAAAGTGGATAATTACGCCGACAATGGCCACGCTAAAATCAACATGTTTAACCTTACTGTGGCTTACCGCCTGTTTGGTTTATAGTAAGATAGGGTAACACAGAAACATTTATATTACCCATGCTTTACATTTGTGCTATTGTGCTTGTTGTAGTAATTACACTATATTTATCAACCAATTACACCCGAACTGATAATTAGTATTTGGTTGCCTTCGGCATCATAATAACAGGTACAATAGCTCATGAAATTTAAAGGCAAGTTTTCGCTTATAACTGCTTGTTTAGTATCCGTTCTGGTATTAAGCCAGGCCAAGGCACAAAATGCCGATAGTATCCGTTTAAACCAGATTGGTTTTTATCCCAACGCGCCCAAAAAAGCTATTATTTTAAATACCGATCACGGTGTTTTTTATATAGAAACCGAAAGTGGTAAAAAGGTATTTACGGGTACAATCAGCAGGTCGGTAAGTAAAGCTTTTAATGGCAGATATACTGGTATTGCCAATTTCTCTTCATTAACTACGTCTGGTGTTTATAAACTCGTTATTCCCCAAAAGGACGAATCCTATACTTTTTCCATTGCCAATAGTGCACTTAAAAGTGTAGCAGATGGCTCTATCAAAGGTTTCTATTACATCAGGGCTTCTACCGAACTTAAAGAACAATATGCAGGTAAATGGCACCGTGCTGCAGGCCATCCTGATGATCAGGTGCTGATCCATTCCTCAGCAGTTAGTAAAGACCGTAAGGAGGGAACGGTAATATCATCACCAGGTGGCTGGTACGATGCCGGCGATTATAACAAGTATATTGTAAACAGCGGGATATCTACAGCAACGCTATTGTCGTTGTATGAGGATTTCCCTACCTACATGCAAACGGTAAAGCTGAACATCCCGGAAAGTAACGACAAACTACCTGATGTTTTAAACGAAGTGCTTTGGAACCTGCGTTGGATGCTCACCATGCAAGACCCTGCCGATGGCGGTGTTTACCACAAACTAACCAACGCCGCATTTGATGGCATGGTTACGCCCGATCAGACTGGCACGCCACGCTATGTTGTACAAAAAGGCACAGCTGCCACTTTAGATTTTGCAGCTGTTATGGCACAGGCCAGTCGCATCTTCGCCAAATATCCTCAGCAATTACCCGGTTTGGCCGATTCATGCCAGAAATCCGCTATCCATGCCTGGGATTGGGCTGTGAAAAATCCGGCGGTAATGTACAACCAGGATAAAATGAATAAAACCAAGAAGCCGCCGATTACAACCGGGGCTTATGGAGATAATAAGGTAGATGACGAATTTGTATGGGCAGCCTGCGAGTTATTGGTAACCACCCAGAACAATGCTTACGTGCCCTATATTAAATTAGTACCGGTAGAAGCGCTAACCGTACCCACCTGGAGCGATGTGCGTACTATGGGGTATTATACTTTATTAAAACACCAGGATGTAGTATTAACTACATCGTTTAACGAATTGCCGGGTCTACAAACCGATTTCCTGAAGTTTGCTGATAATTTGATTGCCAATGCCAGTGATGATGCCTATCAAACAGTAATGAATAAAAACATCAAGAACTTTGGATGGGGAAGCAATTCGGTTGCAGCCAATCAGGGTATGGCTTTAATACTGGCCTATAAACTAACGAATGATCAAAAGTATTTAGATAATGCGTTGGCCAATCTTGATTATATTTTGGGTCGTAACGGCACAGGCTATTGTTATTTAACAGGTTTTGGCCATAAACAAGTAATGCACCCGCACCACAGGCCGTCCGTTGCCGATGGGATAGAAGAGCCGGTACCGGGCTTGCTGGCAGGTGGCCCCAATCCGGGTATGCAGGATAAAATTGCTACATCATCAAAAGTACCTGATGAAGCTTATATAGATGACGACCGCGCTTATGCGGTAAATGAAATCGCCATCAACTGGAATGCACCCTTTGCATACCTGGCCAATGCCATACAGGCTGTAGAAACTGCAGCAAAAAAAGGGAAGAAATAAGTCAATAGAAACTCAAATCAACAATCTCAATAAAAACCAAACAAATGACAAGATTTACTAAAATCTGCAGCTTGATGTTATTCGGCTCGGTCAGCCTGATGGCCCAGTCAAAAAAAGCTGCAGTGGCACCGGTAAGCGCACTCGATAAAAAGGTAGACGCTCTAATTGCCGGTATGACCCTTGAGGAAAAAGTAGGCCAGATGACCGAAGTAACCCTCGATGTGATATCAAAAACCGGAACTAGCACTCATCAGCTAGATGTTTTTAAGCTGAAGGAGGCTATTGAAAAATACCATGTAGGTTCTATATTAAACGTTAGCGGTACGGCTTACACCCGCGAACATTGGCACGATGTTATAGTATCCATACAAGCTGAAGCTGCTAAAGACAGGTTGAAAATACCGGTAATTTATGGTATCGATGCTATTCACGGTGTAACATATACTGTGGGTAGTACACTGTTCCCGCATGAGATTGCGATGGCTGCTACTTTCAATAAAGACTTAGCTTTCAAAGCAGGCGAAATTACGGCATACGAAACCCGTGCAAGTTACATCCCCTGGAACTATTCGCCGGTATTAGACTTAGGTAAAAACGCCTTATGGCCACGTATTTACGAAACTTTTGGCGAAGACCCGTTTGTGGTTAAAACCATGGGGGCATCAATTATTAAAGGTTACCAGGGTAATGATATTGGCGATAAATATCACGTTGCTGCCTGTATGAAACACTACCTGGGTTACAGCGCGCCACTAAGCGGTAAAGACCGTACCCCGGCCTGGATACCTGACCGTTATATGCGCGAATATTTCCTGCCATCATTTGCCGATGCTGTTAAAGCAGGTGCAAAAACTCTGATGATCAACTCTGGCGAGATCAACGGCATTCCGGTTCACAGCAGCAAATATTTGCTAACTGACGTTTTACGCGGAGAACTGAAATTTGATGGTATTGCCGTAAGCGATTGGAGAGATATTCAATACCTGTACACCCGTCACCACGTTGCAGCCTCACAAAAAGAAGCGGTTATGATTGCCGTAAACGCCGGTGTGGATATGAGCATGGTGCCTTATGAATATACTTTCTTCGATTATCTGGTACAATTGGTGCACGAAGGCAAGGTGCCGATGTGGCGCGTTAACCAGGCTGTACACCGTATCCTGAAAGTGAAATATGAGTTAGGTTTGTTTGAGCGCCCGGTAGGTAACCCGGATGATTATCCAAAATTTGGATCAGAAGAATTCCGTGCATCAAGCGTACAAGCTGCCCGCGAAGCCATTACATTGTTAAAGAACAACAACAATGTATTGCCACTTAAAAAAGACATGAAAGTTTTGGTAACCGGCCCAACGGCTAATACCATGCGCTCATTAAACGGAGGCTGGAGCTACACCTGGCAAGGCGATGTAAGCGATAAATTTGCCGCCAATAAAAACACGATACTGGAAGCAATCCAGAAAAAAGTGGGCAGTGATAATGTGACTTACCAGGAAGGTTCGAAGTTTGATACTTTAACCAACGTGGAGCAAACCATCAAAGCTGCTAAAAAATCGGATGTGATTGTACTTTGCTTAGGCGAGCTATCATACACCGAGAACGTAGGTAACATTGACGATCTGAATTTACCTGATGCGCAAATTGAATTGGCTACCGAGTTGGCTAAAACCGGCAAACCTGTAATATTGGTACTGGCCGAAGGCCGTCCGCGCATTATGACGAAAGCTGATAACTTATCTGCAGCAACCGTAATGACTTACCTTTCTGGTAATGAAGGCGGCGATGCTTTAGCCGATATTTTGTTTGGCGATGTAAACCCGTCTGGCAGGTTACCTATTACTTATCCAAGGTATGCTAATGCGCTGGTTAACTACTACCGCAAGAATTTAGAAAATGGTAACTCGGACGATAGCCACGGTTATAATCCACTGTATGAATTTGGTTATGGTTTAAGCTATACCACTTTCCGTTATAAAAATATCCATCTGAACAGCCCTGATTTAAAAGATGGCCAGGCATTAAAGATCTCTGTCGATGTAACCAATAGCGGCCAGCGCGAAGGCAAAGAATCGGTATTACTTTTCATCAGCCAGCTGTATGCCAGTGTATCGCCTGATACTAAACGTTTGCGCGGCTTCGATAAAATCAGCCTTAAGCCAGGCGAAACTAAAACCGTGAGCTTTAGCATCACCCCAACCGATCTGGCTTTTATTAACGACGAAAGCAAATCGGTAACCGAGCCGGGCGAATTTAAGATCCAGCTTGGTGATCAATCGCAAAGCTTTAACTACGTATCGGCAAAACCGGTTGCACCGCGTACCGGTAAATTGTAAATCAATCACTCTAATATTCCTTGAGGCTATCCTGAAAACAGGATAGCCTTTTTATTTATAAATTATCGTTTTAATTAAATAATGTAAACTATAGTTTGCTATTGCTGTTGTATTCATACAAAAACTAAACAAAACTATCTATGAAAGCAGCAGTATTTCACAAGCCGGGTGATATCAGTTATACCACGGTGCCAGACCCAACTATTGAAGATGCAGGAGATGTAATCTTAAAAGTGACGGCTACGGCCATTTGCGGATCTGACCTTCACATTTTGGATGGCGGTATCCCACAGGCAAAAGACATGGTAATGGGCCATGAATTTATGGGTATTGTAGAAGAAGTTGGCCCTTCGGTAAAAAACCTGAAACGTGGCGATAGGGTAGTAGTACCATTTCCAATTGCTTGTGGGCATTGTTTCTTTTGTACCCATGGCGCTTCGCCTAATTGCGAAAACTCTAACCACGAGCACTACGGTCCCGAAGGCGGTTTGTTAGATCAAAAGGGTGGCGCATTATTTGGCTATACCGATCTTTATGGAGGCTACAGCGGTGGCCAGGCTGAGTATGTACGTGTACCTTATGCTGACGTGAGCCCGCGTATTGTACCTGATAATATGACTGATGAGCAGGTTTTGTTCCTAACAGATATTTTCCCAACCGGGTATTCTGCAATTGACTGGGCGCAAATGAAAGGCGGCGAAGTGGTTGCAATATTTGGAGCAGGACCGGTGGGCTTAATGGCACAAAAAGCAGCCTGGTTGCATGGTGCAAGCCGTGTAATCGCTATCGATCCGTTAAATTATAGGTTACAAAAAGCTAAAGATGCCAACAAGGTAGAAACCTTAAACCCGCATGAAGTTGATGTGGTGCAAGCAATTCGCGAAATGACAGGCGGCCGTGGTGCCGACGTTTGCGTTGATGCGGTTGGTTTCGAAGCAGAAAGAACTTTCCTTGATAAAGTAAAAGCAACTTTAAACTTTGAAAAAGGAACTATTAAGGTGCTTGAAATGTGCTTTAGTGCCGTAAGACGTAGTGGTACCGTTACCATTGTTGGTGTATATGGTACGCCTTTCGATAATTTCCCTTTACACCAAATGTTTGATAAAGGCTTAACCATTAAACAAGGCCAAGCACCTGTATTAAACCATATCGACAAATTGATTGAACTGGTTAAACAAGAGAAAGTGATTCTGGATGATATTATATCGCATCGCTTACCCCTTAGCCAGGTATCGCATGCCTACGACATCTTCAAAAACAAACAGGAAGACTGTGTTAAGGTGGTGCTTAACCCCTGGGCATAAATAACCCATAAAGTAAAACGCCCCGACTAATCACCAGGGCGTTTTGCTTTTATCTCAAATCTAATATCTCATATCTCATATCCCAAATCTGCCGCAGACTAAACTGCCGTCACTGCTGTAATTAATACGAGTACCATCATACAAAATGAAAATGCAAACAGGTAGACAAATGAGATACCTATCATTTTACTTAAAGTTCTCCACCGGCTGCGATGATATACTGCCCTTAGGGCCTTATAAATATAAACAATGATACCTATGGTGCAGGCAAACTGAATCCATCCTTGCAGATGTACAATGCCTGGTATCATATTTAGCAGCATTACAATAATCAGGAACAGAAATGCAAAACAATGCAGGTGAAATGAGAAGATCAAGTGCTCAACATAATATTTTTTATCTCTCCAGAAAGCAAACCTTAAGATAAGTGCAAACAAGGGTAACAATACAAACATCATTTTGGGTACGTTATGATCCAGCTGCTCTATAAAAACCTCCCTTGCGCGGCTACCGTATTGTTTATAGTCATATACCTTATGCATAGCCATACGCTGAAAAAAACCATCACGCTCAGCTACAGGCAGCTTCTGTTGCGATACTAAATAATCTGCGTAGGTAGAGTCTGGCGTGCTGCCTGTTAACCTCGAAAAAAAAGTATCATCATCTTTATCTACATCCAGGTCGCCGTCGTAATCCAGCTTTTTATGTTTGTTTTTTAACTTAGCCTTATCCAGGTCCGCTTGTGTCGTTGTATCAGGGTTTGTAGCTATAGTTTTGGCTACGGCAGTGGCTTTATGATTCTGTACTTTTGCTATTGTATCCTTATTAAAAGTTAATGCGGTTGTGCTGGTATAGGTTTTAGCAACCTTTTTGATCTTTTTATCATCTGAATCACCCGTAATATCAATCATTGGCCTCGTACCAACTGCTTTAGTATCAATATTCATACCTTCGGGCGCATGGACTGCAATAGACTCTAAGGTTTTTTTCTGAAAATCTGTAAGGTTAGGGTTGGCTTCCAGTTTCCTTTTTAAAATAGCGCCCTTTTCTTTATTGCTGAGCTTTTTAAAGTCCTCTTTTTTTTCTTCCTGGCCATGTTTAAATACCAGGATAAAGAAGATCAAACTTATAAAAATGTACATTTTTATAGGGTGCAGGTATTGTACCCTGCGGCCAGCCATGTACTCGTTGGTAAGTTTACCCGGTTGAAATAATAGTGGTTTTAAGGTATGAAAAAACTGGTGGTCGAAGTGAAAGTAATCGCTGATGGCATGGTTCATCAGGTGGCCAAAGTTTTCCTTAAGCTGCAAGTTTTCCTGGCCGCAGTGATGGCAAAATTTACCTTCTAATTCTGTTCCGCAGTTTAAACAATCGTTCTCATGGCGGTAGTGTTTTTTCATAATTAAAATTGTTTCCCACTAAATGGGGATAAGGTACTTATGTTTATCAGAAAGTGTGTGTCACTAAAAATAGCAAAAATGCCTGCCTCTTTTATAAACAACACAAAATAATAAGTTAAACATTGCAATTATGATGTTATTAAACATAGCAGCCCGTTCGAAAGTAGTCGAACGGGCTGTGTATATCTACATATGCGTATGAATAACTATATATCGGTTTTCTGTTTCGGCTTTCTAATGCCTAAGCATATAATAACTCCACCTAAAATAGTTAAGAAAATAATAAGATAACTGTTATCATTTTTAGCGTTTGAAAAAAAAGATGCCGAAAAAAATATTAAGCTCCTGTATAAAATAAAAACTTATTCCGAACGGTAAATCTGTCAATAATGTCCATAAACCGAAGTAATAAAAATTACTTTATACTTTTAAGCATGTTGTATAGCACGCTCAAGCGCCATGTTGTGTTTATACCTAAACACAAACGGAAATATAACAGCAATAACTAAAGCATACGCAGCAAAAGTAAGCCAGATGCCGTGCCAGTCTTTACTTTGATCGGCATGGGTAAAAAACTTATCTATAATTACACCGCTGCTAAAACTGCCGAACAATGCGCCGAAGCCATTTACCATCATCATAAATAATCCTTGTGCACTACCTCTAATTTCGGGCGTGGTCTGCGTTTCAACAAACAGGGAACCCGAGATGTTGAAGAAATCGAAAGCCATACCATAAACTATACAAGATAAAATGATCATCCATAAACCATCAGCCGGGTTGCCAAAAGCAAATAAACCGAAACGTAACACCCAGGCCAGCATGCTGAACAGCATTACATACTTAATACCAAACTTGCGTAAGAAGAACGGAATAGCCAGTATAAACAGCGTTTCTGAAACCTGCGATATCGACATGATAATGGCCGGATATTTAACCGCAATTAAATCTTTATAAGCCGGTACATTTTGAAAATCGTGAATATAAGTATCGCCATAAGCATTGGTTAACTGTAAGGCAGCACCTAATAGCATAGAGAAGGCAAAGAAGATAGCAAACTTCGGTGTCTTAAATAAAGTGAAGGCGTTTAAACCCAGTGAATCAACAAATGATTTATTGCTTTTACCCTTCATTAAAGGTGGGCATTTCGGCAATGTAAAGGAGTAAATACCCAATGCCAACGCAACTGCCGAAGCAATGTAAAATTGGTTAACAGAAATTTCATTATGCGTAAGGCTCACTGTCCACAGAGCCGCGATAAAACCAATAGTTCCCCAGATACGGATAGGAGGGTAGTCTTTCACTACATCTAAATTACTTTTCTTTAGTGCCGAGTATGCAACAGTAATCGAAAGCGATAAAGTTGGCATATAGCAAATCATGTTGAGCAATATAACCCAGAAAAACGTAGTTGGGTTGGTAACCAGTGGAAGACTGAATAGTACCAATGAACCTAAAATATGCAGTATACCGTATAGTTTTTCGGCGTTAACAAACCTGTCTGAAATAATACCGGTAAGGGCAGGCATAAAAATAGCCGAAATACCCATAGTAGAAAAGATAGCTCCGAACTGCGCACCCGACCAATGCTTATTTTGAAACCAGTATGCCCCAATGGTAAGCAACCAAGCCCCCCAAATAAAAAATTGCATAAAGTTCATCAGTATTAAGCGAAACTTAATATTCATAGAGCACGGGTTTAAAGCAAATTATTACAGTGTAAATTAATGGTGAAAAGTACTGAAATATTGCGAAATGCGAAAGTGATGTGGATAGATTACAGTAGAATGGCATGAAACGCAGAATATTGTTGCGTTAAGGATCATGATTTGCAGAATTTGTGAATTATCAGAATGGTTGGAAAGGGTTTGAACTAGAATTTCTACATGCAGTCGCTCGGCTCTTGCCGAGTGACAAATATTTAGCAGCCTCTGGTCGTGCTTACCAAGTTATTTTGAATAAATTAAGAAAGGCCAGAGGCCTAATGATAGTCGTCACTCGGCAAGAGCCGAGCGACTGCGTTGCGCCGTTGTTAGAGTTGTCGCCAACAACTTAAAATTAAAGTCTTGATTCCCGATTCCTGCCTCTCTTACAAATACATTTCCAGATCGCCTTTACCTTCACGTAACACTTCAAACTCGCCAGAAGTACAATCAACTACAGTTGAAGCAATGTTGCCGCCATATCCGCCATCAATCACCAGGTCAACCAAGTCTTCATATTTTTCGTGAATTAGTTCCGGATCGGTAGAGTACTCGATAATATCATCATCATCGTGGATGGAAGCCGATACAATCGGGTTGCCTAAAACTTTTACAATTTCGCGGGCAATAGCATTATCAGGCACACGGATACCTACTGTTTTTTTGTTACTGCTTAACAGCTTGGGCACGTTATGGCTGGCGTTGAATATAAAAGTGAAGGGGCCGGGCAAGGCTTTTTTAAGCACCCGGAAACAGGTGTTATCAATAGGCTTGGTATAATCGGCAATATTGCTCAGGTCATAACACACGAATGAAAAATTTGCCTTCTCAGGTTTGATATTACGGATGCGGCAAATTTTTTCGATAGCACGATGGTTGGTTATATCGCAGCCCAAACCATAAACAGTATCAGTAGGGTATATAATTACGCCTCCCTTGCGCAATACATCAACAACCTGTTCAATGGCTTTAGGGTTAGGGTTTTCGGGGTAGATTTTAATCAGCATAATAATTAAGCAAACATAAAAACAATTGGTTTTAAAAAGTATGCGGTCTCAAAATAAAGCATTCTGCTCATTTTTGTATTTATGCCAGCAATCAACACATAGTTTGTTAATAGTTGTTTAATAATATGCTTACATTGTAGTAGCCTAATACAATTCTATAACCAATTATAAACCCGTAATAATACCTCAGGAATGAAGTTTGGCGCCCTGCGTATTTGCATTATTTATATTGCATTAAGTGTTTTATGGATAACACTTAGCGATAAGGCGCTTTTTTTACTGGAGGCAGATGTGCCTAAATCAACACTTTTAATTTTAAGCACTTGTAAGGGATATTTTTTTGTTGTGATGACAGGCCTGCTATTCTATAAACTAATTAAGGTTGATGAAGTGCGCCTTAAAGAAAGCGAAAAAAAATACCGTACCATGTATGAAGGTAACCCCTTGCCCATGTGGATATACGATTTAACCACTTTGAAATTTGTATCGGTTAATTCGGCCGCAGTTAAAATTTACGGTTATCCGGAAGAAGAGTTTCTGCAGAAAACCACGCTGGACATTCGCCCCGCCGAGGATATTCCTAAAGCATTAGAAGCTATTAATAAGATCCGTACAGATAGCCTTACCTCATCAGAATGGACCCATATTAAAGCCGATGGTACCCGAATGCATGTAAATGTTAATTCGCAAAAACTAATTATCAATAACAGGCCATACATTATGGTAATTGCGAAAGATATTACCGAGAAAGTTGCCTTTGAAAAGGAACTTAAAATGTTGAACCGCAAATTGCAGGATGAAAAGCGAAGGCTGAGTGATACCCAATTGCTTGCTAAATTGGGCGGCTGGATGTTTTACCTGGATGAAAAGCGATTAGAATGGTCGGACGAGGTGTATAAAATTACCGATCATATACCGCAACCCAATGAGAACTTATTTGATGTATACCTGGCCCATATTTATCCTGAAGACCGCCAGGGGATGATAGAAGCATCAGAAACATTGATTAAAACCGGGAGGGGGTTTGATGTTACGCACCGTATCAGGTTGCATGATGGGCAAACCCGCTACATACACCATGTAGCGCGGCTCGAGTATGTTGATGGTAAACCGTACCGGGTAGTAGGTTCGCTACAGGATATTACAGACCAGAAAGACCGTGAAAACAGGATTGAACAGCAAAATAAAATGCTGCAGGATATAGCCTGGGTAAATTCGCACGAAATCCGTGGGCCTGTAGCTTCTATACTTGGGCTCTTTAACCTTTACAACGAAGCCCATGCACAAGAAGAGAAAGATAACATTATTAAGATGATTAACACCTGTGCCATAAATTTAGATAGCATGGTGAAAGATATTGCGGGTAGGATAGATACGGAGCTGGAGAATGAGAATTAAAGAACCGAGCGACTGCATTTCTTTATAATAGAAAAGGGTCTGGAATTAATTCCAGACCCTTTTCTATTATTTAAATTTTATAATTATGCTTGTTTAGCAAATTGAGCGTTGATGATCAATTTAATGTCTTCGCCAACTACAATTGCACCAGCGTCGGTAATACCTTCCCAGGTTAAACCAAACTCTTTACGGTTAATTTTACCGGTGATTTCGAAACCTGCTTTAGTGTTGCCATAAAAATCGGTAGCGGTACCACCAAATTCAACGTTTAATGTAATAGGTTTAGTGATGCTTTTAATAGTTAAATCGCCGGTTAAAGTGTAATCGCTATCGTCAACTTTTTTCAATGAAGCTGATTTGAAAGTGATTTTTGGATAGGTAGCAGCAT
>CAHJXH010000002.1 GCA_903644075.1 Sphingobacteriaceae bacterium
CGGGAGCAGGACTCGAACCTACGACCTTCGGGTTATGAGCCCGACGAGCTACCAACTGCTCCATCCCGCACTATGTGTGTTTTTTTATTGGACTGCAAAGATATAATTCGTTTCTTTGTACTCCAAATAAAAAATTAAATATTTTTAAATGAGTCATAAGGCAGGTTTTGTAAGCATTATTGGTAAACCCAACGCAGGTAAATCAACGTTGATGAACGCATTGGTGGGCGAAAAAATGTCGATCATTACCCCCAAGGCGCAAACTACCAGGCACCGTATACTGGGTATTGTTAATGAAGACGATTACCAGATTGTGTTTTCTGACACCCCCGGTGTTATTAAACCGGCTTACCAGTTACAGGAAAGCATGATGCACCAGGTTGATGGCAGCATTGTGGATGCCGACCTGATTTTGCTGGTTACCGATATTAACGAGAAATACGACGAAGGCGATGTAATGATTAAACTACAGAAATCGGAAGCCCCTATTGCTGTGTTGATTAACAAGATTGACCAGAGCGACGAGGAAACCGTAAAGCAGAAAATCATCTACTGGCAGGAGAAGCTGAACCCTAAAGTGGTTTTCGCAATCTCGGCCCTGCACCAGCATAATGTAAAGGCTATTATGGATTTCATTTTAGAAAACCTGCCCGAGCATCCGCCTTATTATGAGAAAGACTTCCTGACCGATCGTAACGACCGTTTCTTCGCGTCGGAAATGATCCGTGAACAGGTGTTTAAACAATATAAAAAAGAGATTCCCTACAGCACCGAGGTAATTATTACCAAGTTTGAAGAGGGTGATAAATTATACCGCATCAGTGCCGAAATTATTGTAGAGCGCGACTCGCAAAAAAATATCCTGATCGGTAAAAACGGCGAGATGCTTAAAATTGTAGGTACCTATGCACGCCGTAGCATGGAGGAGTTTTTCCAGAAGAAAATCTTCCTCGAAATGTTTGTAAAGGTAATTGCCGACTGGCGCAGCAAAAAGAATTATTTGAAACAGTTCGGGTACGAGGACTAAGTAGTAGATTTGAGATATTAGATGTGAGATATGAGATACGTGCTCAACTCGCATTAAATATAGATTTGAGATATTAGGTGTGCGGCAATTGGTGCCCACATTATAAACGACAAAAGAAAACGACACAGATGTGAATTTGAGACGTAGTATGGTAGGTAGTTTTAGAACCCTTCTATCTAATATCTCACATCTCACATCTCATATCTAAGAATTATGAGCAATATAGTAGCTATTGTAGGTCGCCCGAATGTGGGCAAGTCAACCCTATATAACCGCCTGACAGAAACCCGCAAAGCCATTGTTGACGATGTAAGTGGGGTAACCCGCGATCGCCATTATGGTGTTGCAGAATGGATTGGCCGTAACTTTACCGTTATTGATACCGGCGGTTATGTAGCCAACAGCGAAGATGTTTTTGAAGCTGCCATCCGCGAACAGGTAACCATTGCTATTGAAGAAGCCTCAGCCATTTTATACGTGGTTGACGTTACCACCGGCATTACCGACCTGGATGATGAGATTGCTAACCTGCTGCGCAAAGGCAAAAAGCCTGTTTTTGTAGTGGTAAACAAGGTTGATAACACCTCACTGAATGGCGATGCCGCCATATTTTACAGCCTGGGCCTGGGCGAAATCTACAGCATTTCATCAATGACAGGTTCTGGTACCGGCGAATTGTTGGATGCAGTTGTTAAAACCTTCGACGATGATGTGGTTCCAGAAAACACACTGCCTAAATACGCCATTATTGGCCGCCCTAACGTGGGTAAATCATCAATTATTAATGCGCTTATTGGCAAGGATCGTAACATTGTAACCCCAATAGCAGGTACCACCCGCGATAGTATCCACATTCACTTTAACCAGTACGGTCACGATTTTATGCTGATTGATACTGCCGGTATGCGTAAAAAAACCAAGGTGAAAGAGAATATTGAGTTTTACTCGGTAATGCGTACCATTAAAGCACTGGAAGAAGCCGACATCATTATCCTGATGATTGATGCGCAGGAAGGTATCGAATCGCAGGATATCAACATCTTCCACCTGGCCGAAAAGAACAAAAAAGGCATCATGGTAGTGGTTAACAAATGGGATTTAATCGAAAAGAATAATAAAACCGTTAAAGTTTTCGAAGAAACCATCCGCGAAAAAATTGCACCTTTTACCGATGTACCTATCGTATTTACCTCGGTAACAGAAAAACAGCGTGTATTAAAAGTGCTGGATGTAGCTAAAGAAGTTTACCAAAACCGCGCTAAAAAGATCCCGACCTCGAAACTGAACGATATTATGCTGCCGATTATCGAGAACTATCCTCCACCGGCATTAAAAGGTAAATTTGTTAAGATAAAATACGTTACCCAAATTAATGGAACATCACCTATGTTTGCGTTTTTCTGTAACCTGCCCCAATACATCAAAGAACCTTACCGCCGCTTTATAGAAAATAAGCTGCGCGAAAACTTCGATTTTACCGGCGTGCCTATCCAGATCTTCTTCAGACAGAAGTAGGTTTTAGAAGAGAAGAAAGATAAAAGGACGAAAGATGAAGGAGTTAAATTCTTTGTCTTTCGTCCTTTTTCATTTGTAAAATCTTTGTACCGGTACATCATTTGCACATGCACTCAGCAGGAGAGATTATTTTAAATTGGAAATCTCCAATCTGCTGCGTATCTTAATTGCGCCTTATGCAATTTAAATTTCTACGCCTTAAACCTATCCTGTTGCTCTTTTTGGCAGTAATTAGCGCTTTAACCTTAAAAGCCGCTACCCCGGCAGTGCACATAACAGCAAAGCCCGGGTGGCTTAACACGTTGAAGCCTTATACCCAGAAAATTGCTGCGCGAGACATTGATAACGGGTACTTTTACCAGTTAAATGAAGAGCAGATCGATATTGAAAATCAGGCAGATTACCGGCATAACATTCGAGAAATTGTATCAGACGCCGGGGTGCAAAATGGTTCTCAAATTACGGTTGGCTTTGATCCTACTTATGAGCGTATCGACTTTCATGAAATTACTGTATGGCGTGATAACAAGCCTCAAAACCGCTTAACTACAGCATCATTTAAAGTTACGGCCGATGAAAAAGAGCTGGCCGATTTTATATACCAGGGCAGCTATTCGGCCTATTGCATTTTGGACGATATCCGCAAAGGCGACCGCATTGAATACTCCTATACCATTACCGGGAGAAACCCCATATTTAATAACAAGTATTGCCGTAACTTGTATTTCCAGGGTTCGCAGCATATTGCACACCAGTACAAATCTATATTGGTATCGCCCGGCCGGCAATTGCATTTTAAATCGTTTAATCATCCCCCTCAAAGTACCATATCGCTAAAAAACGGATTAAAGTGTTACGAGTGGGAGAACTTCCAGGTAAAACCCGAATGGGATTATAATAACCAACCTGGCTGGTATAACGCCTTTGAATATGTGCAGGTAAGTGAGTACAACAGTTGGAAAGAGGTTGCCGACTGGGCGCGAAGCATTAACCCGGTTGCAACAAATATTGGTGGCAGTTTGGCCGCTCAGATCGCTGCACTTAAATCGTCGTCAGGTGGCGACAAGGCAAAATACTTTAATGCTGCCGTAAGGTTTGTACAGGACGAAGTTAGGTATATGGGTATCGAGATAGGCCAGTATTCGCACCGGGCTAATGCACCCGAAAAGGTTTTTAACCAGCGCTACGGCGATTGCAAGGATAAATCGCTGCTGCTGGCATCTATACTGCAGGCCGGCGGTATAGATGCAGAAATGGTGTTGGTAAATTCGGCTATAAAGTCGGGGATCGATCAGTTTATCCCTACCTCCAATGCCTTTGATCATGCTGTGGTGGTGGCTGCGGTTAATGGTAAAAAAGTATGGATTGATGCCACAATGTCTTACCAGCGAGGTTCCGGAACCAATATCTATTTCCCGGATTATGGCAAAGGCCTAGTGCTTAAAGCAGGGAGTAACGGGCTAACAGTTATCCCGCCATCCAAAAGCGGGAAGGTTGTGGTTAAGGAAACTTATACCATACCAGAAAAAGGAGTGGTTCGGTTCGATGTAAAATCAACTTATACATTAAATGAGGCCGACGATTTACGAAGCAGGCTGGCATCAACCAGTATGGCAGAAACTGAAAAAAATTACTTGAACTATTACATCAAATCGTACCCTAAAATAACCCGCAAAGATTCTATAACGGTTTTAGATGATGAAAGTAAAAATGAGTTGACTACGATAGAGCATTATCAAATCCCCGATTTTTTGGAGCGAGATTCTGTTACGGGTAAATACAGCGCATCTTTATATGCCAGTTACATTAACAATATGCTGCCATCTATTTCTAATACGGTACGCGTACCTATTGCAATAGATTACCCTTACAACCTCGATTTTTCGACTAGTGTGGTTATGAAAAGCGGTTGGAATATAGATAGCAGGCATTATGAAATAACTAAAGATGCTTACCTGTTTACAGAAGATCAGTCGGCCAGTGGGGATACCGTTTTGTTAAAGTACCATTATCAGAACCTTCAGAGTTTTATACCCGTTGATAAGTTCGATGATTACCGTAAAAGCATTAAAGATATTTCGGACCACCACCTGTCGTTCGATTTTGATTTTACCCCTGGCGTAGTCAATCTTCACTTTAAACCCAATTACTGGATGATAGGTGCAGTTGGCCTGTTAATTATAATATCAGCCATAGCAGGCATTATATTATATCGTACCGAAACGCCGGCCATTGTATTTGCCCCGGGTTCTGGCTTTACGCCAATTGGCGGCTGGTTAATATTAATAGCCATTAGTTTAACTATTACACCGGTTTACATGCTGGTAAAAACCATTGATACAGGTTACTTCGACCTTAACAAATGGCATGCACACCCTTTTCAGTCTGTTGTTGGTTACAGGTTAACATTTGTGTTTGAGGCTATGGGCAATATGTTTACCATGTGTTATGCCTGCTTTTGCTTTATATTGTTTGTTAACCGGCGGGATATTTTACCTCACTACATCAAATGGCTGTACATTTACGTACTGGCTTTTTCCCTGCTCGACTGTGTATTTACTGCCCTGCTACGTAACGGCGATGTAAACGATAAATCTTTCGAACTAGTTTTAAGATCGATACTGGTAGCCGCTATTTGGATCCCTTATTTCCAGCGCTCAACCCGTGTTGAGCAAACGTTTATTGTGCCTTACCCTGCCAGTAACTTCAGTTACGAAGCAGAAGGAGTAAAAGAGGCGCTATAAGTAAAACAGAAATAAGAGGTTAGTTACAAATTAAAAAGCCTGCGCTGTTCGAAGTCTCCATACTTCGAACGACTATGCCGATAGTCTTCAGACTATCGGATGAGTTAAACTCGCAACTCAAACTTATCACTATAAACTGTCCGTCCGCTTGTACCTTTTTGCGGATACAACAGAACAGGTCGGCTATTTTCGATAGCACACAATGAGTATCTATAATGGTTCGAAGTCTGGAGGCTTAGGCCTGCAGAAAGATTAGGGCCCGGTACTTCCATTTTCCCCATTGCTTTATCGTTAAAAAAATAGATGAGGCACTAAACAAATATTTTGTAAAAATCGTATAATGCGGCATTACTAACAACTTAAGCTTTATACATTAAAATGGAAACTACTCCTCTGACCCAGGAAAGCATTCAGAATGCGCTAAATCAACTTCGCGACTGGTTCCCAGAACAAGCCGCTAACATTAAAAAGTACAACAATGAGCTTGTACAAAACATCCTTAACGATACCGAACCCGATCCTGACTCTCCTTTAGGGAAACTAGCCGAACAAACCGCTAGTGCTGTAGCAGCACCCACTACCCTTAATGTACATGCGGACAACAAAACGGCCACCGCATTGCAAGGCATGGCCATACCAAACGTTGTTTTACCTCAATTTAACGATGACGAGCTTTTTGACCTTGCAAGTTTTGATACACCATGTAACCGTGCAGTTGGTAAGGCCGCACTTAGTGCCGGCCTTTTTGTGTTAGGTATGGTTGGTATAAGAGCCAAGGCAAACGACAGGATGTACCATGCTTTTTTAGCCGAATTTGGACCGGTAGCAACCAAGTTTACACGTTTATTTCAAGACTTTGCTAAAGCAGAGAGTACTTATGAAAAAGGAAAGGTTGTTTTCAAAATCTCGGGCGGTTTGCTTAAAGCATCGTGTTATAAGGCCATTATTAAGGCTTGGGCAGAAGAAGCCGACTGGGTGGATTGGGTAACTACAGGAGCTTTAGCAATTGCGCAGCTTACGGCATGGTTTGCAACAGAGGGCATTGCTTTTATTGCAGAGGTAGTATTATTACTTGGCAGCGCCACTAGTTTGGTTGTTGCTATTAAAAACGCGGTTGACGTTTGCTTTGCGAATGATTGCAAGCCTATTCCGGCACCAGCGCTCACTTTTATGCCCGCCGGCTCATTTATTAATACAGCCGAAAATGTTAAAGTTACGCTATCGGCACAATGTAAAAATATGGCAGGGCAATATGTGGATGCCACACTTGATATTACCAAGCTGGCCGCCAACACCCAGATTGATAATAGCAACGGCAAGCTCGTTATAGCCCCAACGCCAGGTGTGCTGGCTACCACTTTTATGCCGGTAGGTTCTTATCGCTCATCCGCACAAAATATTAAGATTACCTTGTCGGCTTCATGTAAGAATATAAGGGGCGAAGTGGTTAACTCTACGCTAGTAATCACAGAATTATCGCTTAAGAACGAGATAGCCAATGCCAATGGCCAGCTGAAAGCCGAATAATTAAGTTATAGTTTAATTAAAAATGGCCATGAAGTTAATTCTCATGGCCTTTTTAGTTGTGAATAAATTTGTCATACAGAGTTATAAAATCCGGGGCCTCTAAGGGTTCAATGACATGTTTGAAAATCAGCCACTTAATAAACATGTCATCGGTAGCGCCAGCGAAGTATCTTCTTCGCCCTGCTTAGCGGAATAGCAAGCCGGTTGCTCTATCGAAATTTAAGTTCATCTACCTGCGCTGTTCGAAGTCTCCAGACTTCGAACTACTATGCAGATAGTCTTCAGACTATCGGTTAAGTTAAACTCGCAACCTATACTAAGGTGTCCATCCGGCAGTCCCCTTCTATCCGGACACTATCTAAAAGCAGAAGATCAATATTCACTCATTTAAAACTCAACCTTCACTCATTTATTTCGATCTCGACTCCCTCATCACCAGGCAATCCCCATATTCCAGAACATAAACGCCCATTTATCAGCCTGCTGATTGATAACCTGGGCGGTACTCTGCCCTGCACCATGGCCTGCATTGGTTTCTATGCGGATTAATACCGGGGCGGTTCCCTGCTGATCTTCCTGCAAGCGGGCTGCAAATTTGAATGAGTGCGCAGGTACCACACGGTCGTCATGATCGGCCGTGGTAACCATGGTTGCCGGGTAACTGGCAGGCTTTAACGCGTGATAGGGCGAATAATGGTACAGGTATGCAAACATCTCTGCGCCATCTTCGGCAGTGCCGTAATCGTAAGCCCAGCCTGCGCCGGCGGTAAACTTGTTGTAGCGCAGCATATCCATTACACCTACGGCAGGGAAAGCCACCTTGCATAAGTCGGGGCGCTGGGTCATGGTGGCACCGATGAGCAGGCCACCGTTCGATCCACCCGAAATAGCCAGGTAATCGTGCGAGGTGTATTTATGCTGAATGAGGTATTCGGCAGCAGCGATAAAATCGTCGAATACGTTTTGTTTTTTAAGCTTGATACCTGCACGGTGCCAGGTTTCGCCATACTCGCCGCCACCGCGAATGTTAGGTACAGCGTAAATGCCGCCATGCTCTAACAATACAATGTTGCTGGTGCTGAATGCAGGCGTAAGGCTCACCCCGAAACCACCGTAAGCGTACAGCATGGTTGGGTTGTGTCCGTTTAATACGATGCCTTTTTTGTAGGTGATAATCATCGGGATCTGCGTGCCGTCCTTCGATTTATAGAAAACCTGCTTACTCTCGTACAACGTAGGGTCAAACTGTACATTAGGCTTTTTGTACACGGTTGATTTTCCGCTGGTGATATCGTACTTAAATATCGTGCTCGGGTAAACATAACTGGTGAAGGTATAATACAGCTCCTTCTCGTCCTTTTTAGCACCGAAACCAGCCGCCGTACCCACGCCCGGTAAGGCAATTTCGTGCTCTAGTTTGCCATCCATGTTGTACTGCAATACCAGCGAGGTGGCATCTTTCAGGTATTCGGCGAAGATCTTTTGTCCGCCGGTACTAACTGTTAGGGAGTTTTTAGTCTGGGCGATCAGATCCTTCCAGTGCGTAACACCGGGGCTTGAAGCATCAACCGTAACAACGCGATGGTTAGGCGCGTACAGGTTGGTGTAGATGTACAGCTTGCTGCCTATGTTGTCTATAATGTTATGCTCGTTATCAAAGTTGCTTACAATGGGCACAATGGCGCTGCCGGGTTGTGTTAAATCTTGCAGATAAAGCTCATTACCTGTGGTGCTGTTGGCGGCGGTAATTACCAGGTAACGCTCATCTTCGGTTAAATAAGCACCAATGTAGCGGCGTGGGGTTTGCTCCCCGCCGAAGATTAGCTTGTCGCTGCTTTGCGGCGTGCCTAGTTGATGGTAAAACAGTTTGTGATACTGCGTCATCCCGCTCAACTGGCTGCCTTCTGCGGGCTTATCGTAGCTGCTGTAGTAAAAGCCCTCGTTACCTTTCCAGGCAATGCCGCTAAACTTAACGTCGCGCAGGGTGTCGCCAACCTGGCTTTTGTCTGATGCTTTCAGGATAATCACCTTGCGCCAGTCGCTGCCACCTTCAGAGATCTGGTAGGCAGCGAGGCTACCATCCTTAGTAAAATCCAAACCTTGCAGCGAGGTAGTACCATCTTTCGAAAACTGGTTAGGGTCCAGAAAAACCTCCGGTTCGCCGCCATCTTTCTGGCGGTATATTACACTCTGGCTTTGCAAGCCGCTATTCCGGCCGAAATACGTCCACTCGCCCTGCTTTTGCGGCGCGCCAAACTTCTCATAGTTCCACAAAATCTCCAAACGTTTGCGGATGGCCTCGCGGAAGGGGATCTGCTCCAAATAAGCATGCGTAACCTTGTTTTCGGCCTGCACCCAGGCTTTGGTATCCTCGGCACGGTCGTCCTCGAGCCAGCGGTAAGGGTCGGGTACGGTGGTGTCAAAATAAGTATCAACAGTTTCCACCTTTTTGGTGGCCGGGTAAGGGAGGGTTTTCATAGTAGTAGTTTGGGCAAGTGCCGAGCCGCCCAACAAGGCAGCCAGCGGTAAACACATCAATCGTTTCATTTCTAAATGAGGGGTTTATGTGAATGGCTAATATAGTTGCTTTAGAGCCAAGAGTCAAGAACCAAGAGACAAGACCTCAACCCAGCACATCATTGAGGTACGAAGACAACCGACCGTAGGGAGCTCATTAATACTTATAAAAACAAACACAACATTAATAATCCCCGATTTACAGAGACGCTTATCAAGTCGATCTGCACAGTCGGGGATTACCACGCTATCGCTCGCAATAACGGTAATGGTGTAGCGCCCTTATGCTGGCGTACGCGTGCCGCGTGTGCAACTATAACATAAAATGATTTTCCTTCACGAACAATACCCCCATCTCCACGGTTATTCAACTTATGATCAAACCTTTGCTAACCTTAATCCTCGCCTCTGCCGTTTTAGTTTCGTGCAGCCAGGCTCCTAAAAAGCGCATCGATTTAGCCAGGCTAAACCTCAACGAAAAAGTTAAAACCCTCTTCAACTATACCGACGCCATTACAGGCGGTATTGATATGGTAGAAACGCCATCGGCCGTAATATTTGAGGTAGATAACAGCAGCACTTACAGCTTTAACGGCATCCCGCTGGATACTACATTAGTTACCTTTCAGCTCAACTCTGCCCATTTTAGGGCCGATACTACCTATCACGATGGTATGGGCCACTTCGAAATTATTAAGGTTAAAACGGTTTCGGGCGTTAATAAGGTGATTGACCATTATAAGGCCGACAGCGTTATTTACGGCTTCCGCGTACGCATTAAAAGCAAACAAATGAAAGCCCGCATACTGCAGGAGCTTACCAAACTTTACGGCAAAGGCACCAAGAACCCCAATACCGACCACGGCCAGTACTGGAACCTGAAAGCCCAAAACCGCCTCATTTTATACGCCCCCGATTACGACAACTTTGTGGTACTTAATAGCACCAACCTATCTAAAACCTGCTACCAGGACGGCATGAACGGCACCCTCGATTTCGGCGGCTGCAACATTGATCAATATTTCGACGAGCTGTATTTCAGGAAAAAGCATAAGCAATAGTATAAGCTGCGTGTGCGGTGTCCTAATTTCCTCCCTCGGGAGGGGCGAAGGGTATTGCAGGATTTAATCTCCACCCGTAATGCTGAACTTATTTCAGCACCCCACGTGCTAAGTGTAAATATAAAAAGCCGCTTACCTGTCCTGTGGGGTGCCGAAATAAATTCGGCATCACGTGGTGGATAAAAGCGACCGGTATTATTTTATCACTCACTCCTGCTATCATTCACTCATTAAATTTCTGTAAACGACCAGTTCTTCGCCCGTCGCAACCGGTAGCCCCTCCGCCGTTAGGCGGATCTACTGCGTGCCGCTGCAATCGGGTTTAGGGCCGAAGGGGTGGTGCGTTTTCCAATTCTCTCCTCGGGGAGGGCTGCGGCAAGATTGTGCACAAGGCAGGGAGGGCTTTCTGCAAATATACCAATAAACATCAGAAACCCCTCCCTAACCCTCAAGGGAGGGAAATCTGTAATTCGTAATGTCCGCTCGCTCAGGAATACGGACATGGCAGGAAAGTGCGGACGAAACTTCCGCCCCATTCCTTCTCTTCTCCCGTCATCCTGAATTTATTTCAGGAACCCACAGGACAGGTAGCCAGCTGTGCATACTTTATACTTAGCACAGGGGACACGAGCTACGAGCTCGCGCCAGCGGTTTTTGTCATTCAGAGCGGTAGCGAAGAACCGACCATAGGGAGTTCATTAATACCGATAAAAACAAACAACTCATTAATAATCTTCTGCTGTATGTAAGTGTACGCCCGCTCATGGATACGGACATAGCATGACGACGAACAAAACCACGCCCATACTCATCATCAACCGTCATCCTGAATTTATTTCAGGAACCCACAGGACAGGTAGCCAGATGTGCATTCTTAATACTTAGCACAGGGGACACGAGCTACAAGCTCGCGCCAGCACAGGGTGAGCATGAGCTATATGATCGCGCCAGCACGGGGGCCGGTTGTGGGTGTACTAAATAGCATTTCATTCATTGTATAACTTGGCCAGGTAACTATGTTATTAGGATCAAATTTGTCATACTGGTCTTCGAGGATTAACTTTCTGACTTTTCCAACTAATGTACGAATATCAGACGCGCTATTTGAGTGAGAAAATAATCCCATTATATCATTTAAAAGATCTACATCTTTTATCCATAATGAAAGCTCTAGTGACATACGTGTTAACTGGCTGTAATGCTCTATCATTTCTTCATTACTTAGCAGCTTAGCTTCATTTCCTCGATACTTTATCCATTTAGAAAAAAGCTCCGCAACGAGTTCGGCCTTTTGTCGTTGAAGCTGTGAAAATCTATAATCTTCAAGCTTTTTTGAATAGGTTAGTTTTATTTATTCTTCAATCTTGAATTTTAGAAACCAAACTAACAATCCCTGGATTGCGGCAACTGTAATAATACCACCCCAGAATTGTTCTATCGATATTAGCATGCTCTTTAAATTGATAAGGTTATTATTTATAAAGCTACAAAATTTTTGTCTCGATGGGTTCTCTCGGCGAGTACTTATTGATTTGAAGAGAAATAATAATTGTTTAATATGGATAAGATTTGGTATTATTGATATAATAACCTATAACCTTAAAAGAGTAATTATGCCTAAAAAGTTCGACCCAATTATTGAAGTACAAAACGACAACCTCAAGATTCCAGAGATAGGAATGGGGATTGGAAAAGTATAATTTAATGGGCCATTACGCGGATTTATTTACTACTACAATGAAGGGTAAGTGGGACAAATTAGTGTACATTGATTTATTTTCCTCAAGTGGATACGCGAAAATCGAGAATACCGATAAAATTATAAAAACGTCGTCGATGATTGCTCTTTCATTGCCAACTCCATTCACTAATTATATTTTTTGTGATGAAAATGAAAGTCTTATAAGTGCGTTAGAAACTAGAGTTCGAAGAGACTTCCCGAATGTCAATGCAGCATATGTAAAAGGTGATTGTAATAATAACATAAATGAAATCTTAAAATACATTCCTAGTTACAGTAAGACTAGTGGCGTATTAACCTTTTGTTTTGTTGATCCTTTTGCTTTAGAGATACATTTCAAAACATTGCAGCATTTGGCAAAACTTAGAGTCGACTTTTTAATATTGATTGCAACGGGTATGGCCGCTAAAAGAAACAAAGAAAATTATAAACGTGATACTAACAGCACTATAGATAATTTTTTAGACAATACAAATTGGCGGACAGAATACTTCGGGGAGATAGATACGTCAAACGAATCTTTTACTCAATTCATAACCAATAGATTGAAAAACAAATTTGTACAATTGGGATATCAAAAAGTAGAGGACTTCCATCCAGTCAGGTATCGTTTAAAGGGAAAGTCAGTTTTATTATATCACCTTGCTTTTTTTTCAAAAAACGAACGAGGAAATAAATTTTGGGATATAACTAAATCCTATGCAAATGAACAAACCTCCATGTTTTAGCTAAAATATATTAGCACATTTGAAAAATTATGGCAGAATCATCAATTGAATGGACCGAGCTAACTTGGAATCCTGTTACCGGATGCAGAAAAATCAGCCCTGGCTGTAAGTTTTGCTATGCCGAAGTAATGTCTAGAAGGCTTAAGTCAATGGGGATTGAAAAGTATAAAGATGGATTTAAAATCAGAATCCATCCTGAAGCTCTTAATACCCCATATTCATGGAAAAAGCCCAAGGTTGTGTTTGTGAACTCTATGAGTGATCTCTTTCATGATGAGGTTCCATTAGAATTTATTAAAGCCGTTTTTGCGGTAATGAATGATACCCCCCAACATATTTACCAGGTATTAACAAAACGATCAGATAGGCTCTTAAAAATTGCTCAAGAATTGAATTGGACTAGTAACATTTGGATGGGAGTTTCAGTAGAAAATCAAAAATATATAGATCGTGTAATTGAGCTATTACAAACACCAGCTAAAACAAAATTTCTATCTATAGAGCCGTTGTTAGGCCCAACTGGAAATATTCCGTTGACGGGGATTGACTGGGTTATTGTGGGAGGTGAATCGGGACATGGTGCGCGACCTATTCAATACAGGTGGATAGAAGCAGTAAGGATACAATGTGAAAACCATTCTGTTCCATTCTTCTTTAAGCAATGGGGAAAACCAAAATTCAATGTTAACCAAGATGATCCAACAATAAGCAAGGAACACCCTAAGCATGCTAAAGGAGGATGTGAACTAGATGGAATAATATATCGAAATATGCCTAAACTTAATTACTTAATTTAGAGAAGCCCCTCATGCTAGTGCGAGCTTGTAACTCATACATATTTTTACCCACGTAGTTCTTACTCTCTCTAACCCTAAACCTGATAGCAGCGTATACCAGCCTTCGCGCCTAATGCCTGTGCGCGTATAAGCGGATAGCAGGGCTGCCGTTTGGAATGGGCGAATGGCCGTTGGTTTACTGATTGTTGTTCAGTGGTTCATTTGTTCAATAGTTCATTGGGTAGTGTTTAAAAAGCTTATCTCTCGTAGATGACCCACCCCTGCCGGTGCTCAATCCTGACGCGCCCCCTCTGAGGATGGGATATTGCATGGCGGCCATCGCGCATACTTGCATGGTGAAGAAGATCCTTCGCTATCGCTCTGGATGACAAAAATATTTCTTACTCCCTCTCCCCCGGATCGGGCTGGGCTGAGGCTGCTTCGTCTCCTCCTTTTTCTGTTACAATCATGCTGTTTACCCGGGTGAGCGAGGCGCCTGTTTGGCGGCTGATTTGGCGCTGACTGAGGCCTTGCTGGTGGAGCTGGTTGATGCGGAGGGCCAGTTGTTCGCGCTCTTGCTCACTGCGGCGGCGCAGGTGGTTGGTTTCGCGGTCGAAATGGAGGAAACGGTATTGCAAAAAGCTGTCTTCTTTAATGAGCTGCATGAGGGCCACATGGTTGGGGCCATAGGTTTCGGTGCCGTAGCGCTGTTTAATTTGTTTGAGGAAACGGGTGCCGGGCCGGGTGGCGCTTTCGCCAATGGCAAAGGCGCTGTCGCAAAAGTTAATGAGCATTTTGCTGCCCTGTAAATCGTTGCGGCACAGGGGCAGGGCGGGGTTGCGTTTGGGCGTATGCGCCAGCACCAGTATGCTGAGGTTGTATTTGTTTTTAAGGGCTTTAAGGTGTTTCATGAGCGGCAGGGCTTCGCCGGCTTTTTCGGTACCGGTGCGCAGGCAGGTAAGGTTATCAATAATAAGCACGCTGGCTTCGGTGCGCTTAATGCCGTATTCGAGGGCTTTTTCTACCAGTAGTTCGGGCTTTTCGGTATTGTTGGGCGAGTTAAAATCGGGGCTGATCTCGGCCCGGTAAAACTGCGGCGAAAACATAAACTGCTGCCCCTGGTGGGTGTAACGTGCTTCGAACTGCTGGGCGCTCAGCTCAAAATCTACGTACAGAATTGCGCAAGGGTCGGCCTCGAGGCCGAAGGGGGCAATAGGATCAAGCCGGGAAATGCTGTTGCCAATTTGCACGGCTAATACGGATTTGCCCACGTTGGTATCGGCAAAGAGGATGCAAAGTTCGTTCTGGTACCAAAATTCGCCGAAGAGTTGTTGTGGTTTGGGCTGCTGCGCTTGCTGGCTCAGCCATTCGTTACCGGTACGGATGGTAAAAAAGTCGTGGCTGGCATCGGCCCGGCCTACGTCGCCATTACGCAAAGCGCGTTTGGGGATGGTTTGTCCGCGTACTTCGGCACGGATCATCTCGATCTCCATGGGCCGCAGTCCGCTCAGGTGGTAAGTATCGTTCATGCTGTTGGTGGTTTATACCAAAGCTAAAAAGCGGTTTTGATAAAAGTAGTGACACGAGTGTGTCAGTAGTTGATTATCAGGGGATTAATTTGATTTATGGTTTTACGTTTGACGTGGGACGTTTGACGTAAGCTAAAAACCGTATAATGTAAAACCTATCCTTGTTTAAAGGAAAAACGTCCAACGTAATACGTCCAACGTCCAACGTCAAAAAGGGTGTTCCGGACTTTTAAGTCATTTTGTGATTTAGGGCTTAAAATGGCCTTGGCGATAGTGTTAGTGGCGATTTTTAACATTTCTGCAGGGTGTTCCGGGTGTTCTAAAGTGTTCCGCTTCAAAAAAACGGAACACCCTTTATTTCCCCTTTAACCAATTCTTAATCTTCTTAAAAATATCGTCTTTGCGGGGTTTGGGCTGTCCGTCGTGGGTGAGCTGGTTATCGTAGTGGTGTTGAAGGTCGAGGGCGTATTGGTAGGTTCGGTTATCGGTTATCAGTTGTCGGTTGTCGGTAAACTTCTTTACTCCTTCTTCCATCAAATCATCGATGTAGGGCAATACGCGCGGGTTGAGGGCGCTGTTTTGCGATATGGTGTCGTAGCCGCTGCGTTTAGCAGCATCCGGGTTTTGGTTGATGGCGGGGTTGTCGTTTTCGGCAAAATAATCAACCTGGTAAATTTGGGGGTTAAGCTGTTTGAGGCGTTTGGTGCCTTTGCGCTCGTTTCGCCAGGGGTGCTCGTTGGCGGGGAGCTGGGCCAGCAGAAACTCGCGGTCCCAAACCGTAACCTGGTGCGACATGAGGTAGCCCGAAGCCGCGTTATCCAGTTCTGCTATCGTAAAGCCCTGCACCTCGTAGCCGGTTGCCTTGGTTTTGTATACATCGGCACTGGTTAGTTTTACCTGTTTCCAGTTATGGGTTTCAATAAGGGCAAATAGTTCGGTGAAGAAGGTAGGGTCAACAGGCTTGTTTAGCCACATATCTTCCTGGAAGTAGATCACGTATTTCTCTGTAATATCATGCTTCAGCAAATGCGCCAACCGATCAGACCATTGCCCCGAACCCGAGCGGATGTTCGTAAAACCATCGATCTCAACCTCCAGATTTTCGGTAGCGAAGTAGTAATTGCAGGGGATGGTAAAATCCCAGTACTTGTTAAAAAAAGCCGAGAAACCGGGGTACAGAAACTGGTACCTGTCGCAGGTGTGCACAAGCAAAGCAAAGTTGGTATGGTTTTTTGTGGTCATAAATGAAACAGGTATGCAAAAATACAATTAGCTTTATCAATTTAACGGTTAAAAATATACATGTCATCTCACCACATCGTTCGTGAAAAGCAGGAGCCTGCGCTGCTGGTTTTAAACCTGTCTGATTTCTCTTCCGAACTCCTCGGCCAGCTGCTGGAGTGGAGCCCCACGCTCATAGCCATCCCCGAAACTGCCATCCAGCTGCACGAAAACCAGATCAAGGTAGACTGGCTCATCGCCAACGAATCGATCACCGAGCTGCAATCAGACGTAAAACTGATCCCGGTAGAGGATGAGAAGTATCTGCAAACGGCACTGTTTCACTTGATAGATCAGGGTTATCGCGCGGTAAACATCATCACCAATAATTTTAATGCCGATACCTACCTGCCCTACGCCAGCCAGATAGACCTGGTAATTTACCAGGACGAGGAGAAGATCTATCCCATTAAATCGGGCTTCAGCAAGTGGAAACCTGCGGGCGATGTAATCAGGTTTGTAACCGAGCCGGAAGGCTTAATTCAATCCGGATTAAAACCCTTAAGCGATGGTAGTTTCGAAACTTTGGCGGATGGGTTCTTTACTATTCAGTTTAACCAGCCCTATGTGTTTATTGCTGAGATCGTTTAAATAGGTATTGTTTAAGAGTGTGTTTAGATCGATATAGGTAAAATCTATAGTTCTTTAATAAGTTATACTAGTTCGCGTATTGGGGTAATTTTGGCTTGTTGGGGGTTGGTTTTTAGTCTTGATTCTTGGCTCTCGATTCTTGATTCTCTTACAAGGGCGTTCCCTTCGGTCGGGCTATACGCTTATACGCCTGCAGGCCTTACACACAGGCCGGTATCCGCTACTATCCCTAACGCTGGGTCTCCACGTCATGCTGAATTTATTTCAGCACCCCACAGGACAGGTAACCGGTATTGCATTTAGTAAGCTTAGCACATGGGTGCCGATCCCTAAGATAGTCAGTTCGGCATGACGGGTGGAAATGCTCGTCCGGCAATGTCTTACCCCCGGACGGACGGACACCTATCCCATTAATGATTTACTCCATAACTACAGGTTGTGTACTAAATACAACCATTTGGTAGTTATACAAGTATATATAGTTATAACCCTGTATATTGGGCCTACCAATTAGCCAATTATGTTTTCAAATAAAATTATTAACCTGTTTTTGCTGGGTGTTTGCCTGCTGTCGTGCTCGAGTAAAAGTTCGCCGGGGCCGGGTGGTGGCTCGGGTACGGGGGGCAATACAACTGTACCAGATAAAACCTATACGTTTGATACCACGCCCACCTGGGCCGAAGAGTTTAATACCGGCACCATGCCCGATACCAGCCGCTGGGGTTATGATATTGGCGGCGGTGGCTGGGGTAACCACGAGCTGGAATATTATACCAACGGCAGCAATGTGAGCATAGCCAACGGTAATTTGGTTATTACTACCCGTAAAGAAACGGTGAACGGTAGCAGCTATTCGTCGGCACGCTTGTTCTCAAAAGGAACCGGCAATTTTACTTATGGTAGAATTGAAATAAGGGCGAAGATACCCGGAGGGAAAGGCACCTGGCCTGCTATATGGATGCTGCCTACCGATTATGCTTACGGTGCATGGCCGGCTTCGGGCGAAATGGATATTATGGAGCACGTGGGGTACGATCCTTACAATATTTACGTAACCATGCACACGGGGGCTTATAACCATACCCTAAACACGCAAAAAGGCGTTACCATTGGCGTGCCCACTGCCTTGAGCGACTACCATACGTATCGTATTGACTGGACCCCGGCTTCGGTTACGGCTTTCATTGATGATGCCCAGGTGATGGTATTTAAAAACGAAGGCACGGGTTATATGGCATGGCCTTTCGATAAGCGTTTCCACCTGATGTTAAATACTGCAGTAGGCGGCGACTGGGGGGGCTTGCAGGGTGTGGATGATACTTCGTTCCCCTGCAGCATGCTGATTGACTATATTAGAGTGTATAAAGTAACTAACCTTTAATGTCATTTTAGTGTAGCCTTAACAAATATTTAAAAGTGAATTAAACTTTTTTGGTTGCGAAGAGTCATACTAATACCAACAGCGATAAAGCGCTGAGAATTGAAGGTTAAATTATGAAACGCATATATCAATTATTCTCATTTACAGTTGTAGCAGGTTTACTTAGCCTGTTTGTAGCAACAAATGCCGATGCACAACGTGGTGGCGGCGGACATAGTGGTGGTGGCGGCGGTGGTTCGCACGGCGGAGGCGGTGGCTTCCATGGCGGCGGCGGAGGCGGCGGTTTTCACGGGGGTGGGGGCTTTCAGGGTGGCGGTGGCCATGCTGCGGCTGCTCCTTCACGTGGAGGTGGCAACTTTGCCCCACGCAGTAATTACAGCGGCGCCCGCCCAGGCGGTGGCTATGCACAAGGCGGACAAGGCCATTACGGCTTAAATCGCGGTGGTTATGCAGGTGGCCGTACAGGTTATGCCGGTAGGCCGGGCTACGCAGGTGGCAGAGGTGGTTATTACAGGCCAGGTGCCGGTGGCTACTATCACGGTGGTGGTTACAGAGGCGGTTATTATGGAGGTTTTAGAGGTGGTTATTATAATCACGGCGGTTTTTACGGTCGCTATTATGCCCCACGCCTTGGTTTCAGTATAGGTATATTACCTTATGGTTACTATCCGTTCTACTTCGGCCCAGATCAATATTTTTACAGTGGCGGTTACTACTATCAACAAAATGATAACCAGTATACCGTAGTTGAACCACCTGTAGGTGCAGAAATTACCAGCATCCCATCAAACGCACAATCTATCGTTATAGACGGTGTGCAATATTACGAGGCTAATGGTGTATACTACCTGCCAATTACCAGGGATGATGGTACACAAGCTTACCAAATTGCCGGTAAAGACGGCCAGTTAAGCACAGGTGCAGGTTCAGGCGATTATCAGGATGATCCGAATTATCAGCCGGATCCAAACCAAAACCAGGGGTATGTACCTCAACAACAGCAGCAACAACAAGTACAACCACAACGCGGCAGCAATTTACCGCAGCCGGGCGATGTTGTACAAGCCTTACCTCCAAATTGCAGGAAGGTGAAAATTGATAACGAGGTGTATTACGTAGATCCAGCGAATGTGTATTATCACCAGGAACGCGACCAATACGGCCAGAAAGTTTACCGTGTAACTGATGTGAGCAACGGTACCGAATAATAATAAATTTTATATTCTATATAGTGTTTTGACGAGAGGGATGAGGGCTTAAGGCTTTCATCCCTTTTTTTGTTTCTAGGTGTTACATTGTATATCTTCAATATAACCCTTATTAACGTTGGTAGTATTAGCAATGTCACTGCATTCCCCTTTGGAATGTAATAGCCCAAGATTAGACAACTTTACAAAATTCCCTCCCCACGGGAGGGGTGCGGATGGTAGTGTAATGGCAGGAGGGGTTAAGATTGCTAAGCAAATCGTACAACCCCTCCCTACACCCTCCCAAGGGAGGGAATCGCACATTCCCCCTCGCTTCCAGTAACAACCTGTCTAATCATGGGCTATTACATTCCAAAGGGGAAAATTACTATTGTGCTCTTTGCAAGAATATTAATAAGGGGTGAAATTTAGGACATGAGTCTATGTGACTTTCATTGTTTTCATCCATATCCTGATAGTATTTCAGTAAAATATTAGCCAAATTTTTCATTGTAGTTGTTCCTGACTAAATCATAAATATATTTAGATGATCAATTATCAAAGCCATGAAATATTACATCTGCCTGCTGTTGTGTATTCTCTCTTTCTTTGCGCAAGCTAAAAGCAAACCGCAAACTGGATTAACGGTATTTAAGGCGGATAATCCCAAGATCCAATATACAGGCAGAATAGATTTTACCAATCCGCTGAAGCCACGTTTCTGGTCGCCGGCGGTTTATATACAGGCTAAGTTTAAAGGTACATCATGCACTGTTATGCTGAATGATGAAGTGCTTTATGGCAACTCTCATAACTATGTAGAGGTTGTAATAGATAATCAGCAACCGGTTCGCTTACAAACTACGGGTAAAACCAATGTAATAGAAGTGGCCAAAAACTTGCCTAATGGCGTGCATACAATCACCATTTGTAAAAACACAGAATCGGGCATCGGCTACCTGGAGTTTACCGGGATTAAGTGTGCCCAATTACTACCTATGCCAGCGAAGCCAATGCGCAAGGTTGAATATATAGGCGATTCTATCACTTGCGGAAGCAGCCTGGATATGACTGGTATTCAATGCGGTGCAGGTAAATGGTACGATCAGCATAATGCCTATATGAGTTATGGGCCAATGACCTCAAGAGCGTTGAACGCACAATACGTGCTAAGTTCGGTATCAGGTATTGGATTGATCCATAGCTGCTGCGATATGAAAATTGTAATGCCACAAGTTTTCGATAAGGTGAACATGCGGACAGACTCGATCAATTGGAATTTCAACAAGTACCAGCCCGATGTAGTTACGGTTTGTTTAGGGCAGAACGATGGCGTGCAGGATTCAACCGCATTTTGCAGTGCTTATGTGAAGTTTCTGGGCGATATCCGCAGTCATTATCCAAAGGCAGATATTGTATGCCTAAGCAGCCCAATGGGCGATTCGACGCTTACTACTGTTTTGAAGAAATATATTACAGCCATTAACGAGCATGTAAAACAGGCAGGTGATCAGAAAGTGACCCATTACTTTTTCAGTAAAAGATATTTCCACGGCTGTGGTACCCACCCCGATATGGCCGAACATAAAGAAATGGCGGATGAACTGACAGCCTATCTTAAGCAGCTTAAAAGCTGGTAGCTAATTATTTAATTAAAACATAGTTGCATATGGATGCTTATATAATGTATATAAGCACGTAACCCTATGGAACAAAATCATAATCACCAGGCACTCATCCAAAAATTATTGGATTGTGTTTTAGCTTGCGAGCATTGCGCTGCAGCCAGCCTTGCCGAAGACGAAGTAAAATATATGGTCAACTGCATTGTGCTCGACCGTGACTGTGCCGATATTTGTAATATTGGAGCACGTTTGCTACAGCGCGATTCGATAATTGCACACCAGTATCTTGTTTTGTGCGAAGAAATTTGCCGCCTTTGTGCCGCAGAGTGCAGCAAGCATGATATGGAACATTGCCAGCAGTGCGCTAAAATTTGCAATGAATGTGCTGAAGCCTGCCACGCACATCATACCGCCATTACACAGGAATAATCATTAGTCATTTTTTAATACAGACCGGCAGGATAAAATCTACCGGTCTTTTTATTGAGCTGTTTATGAAAGCCATTATATTTAACTGTACCCTCAAACCTTCGCCTATTGCCTCAAATACCGAAGCATTAGCTAACGAAGTAATTAAAGAATTAGAACGCCTCGGCGTAAAAACCAAAATGATCCGCATGGTGGATCATGATATTAAAACCGGGCCAAAATCTGACATGGGCAATGGTGATGCCTGGCCTGAAATCTTGAAAGAGTTGCTGGATTCGGACATCCTGATTATGGCAAGCCCAACCTGGGTGGGCCAGATGTCGAGCGTGGCCATGCGGGTATTAGAACGCATGAACGGATTATATCCTGTTAAAGACGATAAAGGTATGCCAGTTACTTTTAATAAAGTGGCAGGCTTTGTTGTTACCGGCGAAGAAGATGGTGCCCGCCACGTGGTAAGCGAAATGGCAGGCGGCCTGATGGATGTAGGCTTTACCATAGCTCCGCAATGCTACACCTATTGGAATAACGGGCCGGGGCCGGGCACTTCTTATATGAAAACTAATTTTAGAAAAGACTGGTCGATAGAAACAGCAAAAGCTGTAGCAGCTAATGTGGTAGCTGTATCAAAAGCGCTCAAAGCAATGCCAATATCGTACAATAGCTAAAATGACTTAAAAGTCCTGATTATTTAATATTTTGGTCAGTGGAATTTTAGTTTGTATTTTTTTGTGTACAGAATGCTACACTAAAAGCGGTTAAAAACCGTTTTTTTGATTTAAGGAGAATGTTTGGAAAAGTTTGGCATAATTATCGTATTTAACCTAATACAACTAACTTAAAAAACAACGATTATGAAAACTATAAACAAAACTGACCTGATGTTAAAAGCACTTGATATTGAATTAAAAAGAATATTAAAAGCTGATTTAGAAGCATATCGTACCAAACAATTAATTGCCGCAATCAACCAGACTGCAAAAGCAGCCTGATCTATATATATCCTATCTATGAAAACGAAAAGAGTCCGTGGTATACCGGACTCTTTTTTTATGCTCTGAATGACAAGGAGACTAGAGACAGAAAGATATGTAAAGACACAAAATATTGTGTCTCTACGTATCATTCTGATAATTCTTTAATTCCGAAAATTGTGATTACATCTTCTCAAACCTCGCACTCCATCCACCACCTGCTGCCATTTTAATGTTTAGCTTATCTTTGGCGGTAACGATAACGATGGTTTTCTTATAATCTGTAGCATCGCGGTCTGCATTTACACCGTCTTCAAATATGATGGCGCGGTACTTACCATCGCCTAAAAATGAAAGATCGATGGATGCGTCGCGAGCATCCCAGCTGGTCATGGCGCCGGCAAACCAGGTAGTGCCTTTGCGGCGGGCAATGGCTACGTAATTACCAACACTGCCGTCAATAGCATAGGTTTCGTCAAAGGTTGTAGGTATTGCTGCTATAAAATCGGTGCATTCCTGTTCTTTCTGATAAATGGTTGGGTTATCGGCCAGCATTTGCAGCGGGGCTTCAAAAATGGTGTACATAGCCAGTTGGTGGCAGCGTGTGCCCTGGCTTATCGGGTTGTCATTTACCGCCCGCCAGTTAGCCTGGTTAGCATTGCGCATAGCGCCTGGTGTATAATCCATCGGGCCGGCCAGCATGCGGATAAACGGAATACTTACATCATAACCCGGATGATCTTTTACGCCCCATTTTACGTTCTCTAATCCCTTTACTCCTTCAAAATTTATGATGTTGGGATAGGTGTGTTGTATGCCCGATGGTTTGTACATACCATGATAATCAACCAGCATATGATGTTTGGCAGCAGCGTCGGCAATTTAATAAAGCGATTTGGTCATCTTCTGGTCGTCGCGATCAATGAAATCAATCTTGAAACCTTTTATACCCATCTGCTCGTATCTCCCTAATATCCCTTCCAGATCACGTGTAATAGCAAACCAGCTCGACCATAAAATGATGCCTACATTTTTTTGCTTACCATAATCAACCAGCTCTTTTAGATTAAGTGCCGGGTTTATTTTGGTAAGGTCGGCATCATCGCTCCAGCCCTCGTCAATAATAATGTACTCGAGTTTATTAGCAGCGGCAAAGTCGATGTAGTATTTGTAAGTGGCGTCATTAACACCGGCCTTAAAATCAACATGGCTCACATTCCAGTTGTTCCACCAATCCCAGGCTACTTTACCGGGTTTAATCCAGCTTACATCAGCAACCCGCGATGGTGAGGCAATTTTCTGCATCATATCATTATCCAGCAATTCTTTATCGCTATTGCTAACAATTACAATGCGCCAGGGAAAGGCTTTAGGGCCGGTAACTTTAGCGATATAATCGGCACGGCCGTTAACTACATAATTAATATTTTTATAACCGCCGTTGCCTTCTTGCGTTGGATATTGCGCGAACACGGCACTTAATCCATTGCTGGCTTTATCGCCTGCAGAAAGGTACATGCCGGGATAATCTTCAATATCAGCTTCTAAAATGGCTGCCTTTTGCTGGTTGCCCAGATCAACCAGTATAGGTAAAAATGCCAGGCTATCCTTAACCACTTTAGAGAGTGGCATTTTGCTGTACAAGGCCTCGAACGAAGTGGTGAATTTGTCTTTATTGCGATAATCGTTTACAAAAGGCAGGTAAGCAACATCATCATTTTTGAAGTTGAACTGGGCCTCTTCATTTTTGATAGTTATTTCTGCCTTACGATCAGTAACAAAACGATAAGCAATACCATCATCATAAGCCCGGAATATTACCGCATAATCGCCTTTGAGCGAAAGTTTAATTTGGTTATAATGATTACTCACACGTGCCTTTTTATAAAAAGGTGTTTTAATCAGTTCATCCGCCTGGGAGGTTTCCGCTTTCTTTACAGAAGCATTCTGGCCTAATACCTCGCCCCCGGCCAACTCCAGGCCGATGGTTGAAGGGGTTATTACATCGGTATAGCCATCTTTAACAGCCCACGTAATGGTTTTGCCAACGTTAATTGTGGCCGTCAGCCTACCATCTGGTGATTGTAACTGGTAGTTCTTTTGTGCCAGGGCAACGGTACCTACAAGCAGTGAAGCAACAAATAAGAATTTCGCTTTCATTCGGTTATTCGTAAAGGTTATAATTTGGTATACGTACGCCAACAGACAGCGTGCCCTAAACTAATTAAAAAATCAGATTAACTGTCAACATGATTATTATTAAGTGTTAATGGATAAAATAATATCAGTTAAGAATGGCAAAAACATAATTCCGCTTATTCTTAAATTCTGTAAACGGCATAGCCCTCCTGAGTACCATTAGAAATAATTAACGAACGAAGAATTCGGGTTCAAGACCAATTAGCTATTTTAGCATTATGCTTCAGGTCAGTCAACTCTTTATCTATCCCATTAAATCACTTGGCGGCATTGCGCTTAACAGTGCCGAAGTAACCGACCGTGGCTTAAAATACGATCGCCGCTGGATGTTGATTGATGGTAGCAACCGCTTTATTTCGCAACGCGAATTTGCTAAAATGGCTTTGTTACAGGTTGATATTGAAGCTGATGGTCTGCGGGTTACTTATACGCTTGGTCAATCATCGGTTCTAATTCCTTTAGATCCCCAAACAAATACTTTAGTACAGGCTACAGTTTGGGACGATACCTGTGAAGGCACGCTTGTAAGCCCTGAAGTTGACCAATGGTTTATGCAGGTGCTAGGCATGAGTGTGCGGCTTATTTATATGACTGATACTTCGCTGCGCGCGGTTGATCCAAAATATGCGAAGCAGCAGGAAGTTACATCGTTTGCAGATGGTTATCCGTTTCTGCTCATCGGTCAGGCTTCTTTGGATGAGCTGAACACAAGGCTTCAGAACCAAATCAAGATGGATCGTTTCAGGCCTAATATCGTTTTTACCGGTGGGGAACCTTATGCCGAAGATGTGATGCCGCATATTAAAATTAATAATATTGATTTTTATGGTGTTAAGCGTTGCGCCCGTTGTGTGATGATTACCATCGACCAGCAAAATGCAGCTAAAAATGTGGAGCCTATGAAGGTGCTGGCTGGTTATCGGGCACAGAATAATAAGATTTATTTCGGGCAGAATTTGCTGCATACAGGATCTGGAAATATCAACATTGGAGATTGTTTAGAAATACTTGATTAGTCCTTTTTGCTATACGATGCTATTTTAAAACAAAAGCCCCATAGTGTATCTTTAACAAAAAAGTTTGCCAAAATCCCCCAATGAATATTGCCCGCGACATTAATCAGGACGAGATCGATATATTAAGAACACTAATTCAGGAAATTCCCGACCCTATTGGCTTATATGTAGGCCGCGAAATGCGCATTAGGGTAGCCAATAAAGCTATCCACAAAACCTGGGGTAAAACAGAAACCGTTGTCGGCAAAACATTTCGTGAGGCATTGCCCGAACTGGATAACCAAAGTTTTTATACGCTGTTAGATGATGTTTACACCTCCGGTATTACCTATGAGGCCAAACAACAACGCATAGACCTGCTGATTGACGGGGAGTTTAAGATCCATTACTTTGATTTTACTTATAAACCCTTAAAACATGCCGATGGCACCGTTTGGGGTATTTTAAATACAGCTAAAGACCTTACTGATGTAGTGTTAGCGCAGCAACGTGCCGATGAAGCCGATGCCCGCCGAACTTTTACTTTAGAAGCTGCTGGGATAGGCAACTGGGACCTTAACATTGTAACCAATGAAGTTTGGTGGGACGACAGGTGCAAAGAACTTTACGGCTTCAATAAAAATCATAATGTACTGTATGATGAGGTGCTGAAATACATGCACCCGCTCGATAGGCCAAAGGTTGATGAAGCGGTAATGACGGCATTAAACCCCTCTTCCGGCGGTATTTACGATATTAGGTTTAGAACCATTGGTGCCGACGATCATCAGCTGCGATGGCTGCATTGCAAAGGCAGGGCTTATTTCGACTCAGAAAATAAACCGTTCCGTTTCTCGGGCATTGCACAGGATATTACCGAACAGGTACTTGCTGATGAAAAGGCAAGATCAGCAGAGCAGTTAACCCAGCTTGCAGCAGAAGCGGCAGGTGCCGGTACTTTTTTCATCGATTTTATTAATAATGAAACTATCTATTCGCCAACCTTAAGTAAGATCTTAAGTGGCGAGGAAAAATCGGGACAAAAACGTGGAGACCTTATTAAATTTATCCACCCGGATGATGTTAATAAAAGAAAGATAGCTTTTGATGAAGCTTTAATTACAGGTAAGCTAAATTACGAAGTCCGTTTTAAATGGGCAGATGGATCTGTACACTGGATAAAAACGCTGGGGTCTTATGTTTTTGATCCTGATGGCAAGCCCGTTGTACTGATGGGTACCAGCCAGGATATTACAGCAGATGTAGAAGGACGTGAAGAGCAGAAGCGTTTGCTTTGGTTAATGGAAAACAGTAACGATTTCATTAGCTTATCGACCCACGATGGCCATGTTACCTACGTAAACAAAACCGGGTTAGAATTGATGGGTTTTACCAGCCTGGAAGAAGCACAACGACATAATTCGGAATATCTGTTGCCTGACGAAGTTGAAAAACTGCGCGCTGAAATAAACCCGTTGTTATTAAATGATGGCAAATGGGAAGGTAATATTACCTATAAACATTTCATCACAGGCGAACCTATACCCGGGCGTGGAATATCCCTGTTACTGCGTGAACCTGTAAGCGGCGAACTACTGGGCCGGGCATCTTTGTTCCGGGATCTTAGGCCGGATATTGCAGCCCGTAAAGCACTTTCGGATAGCGAGCAATTGTTCAGGGGGATTACACAGGCATCGCCAACAGCCTTGTGGATGTCGGATGAGAATGCGATGGTTACCTATGTGAATCAGATTTGGGTAGATTGGACCGGCTTCCCGCTTGAAAGCCACATGGGCGAAGGTTGGCTGAACGCCGTATTGAAAGAAGATATCGAACAGGCGGCAACCAAGTTTCTGTCAGATTATAAAGACCGTAACTATCACGAAAGTCAGTTCCGTATCAGGCATACAGATGGCACTGTGCGCTGGATAGCTTGTACCGGCAACCCACAGTTTACTGAAAGCGGCGATTTCTCGGGCTACATCGGCGCATGTGTTGATATTACCGAACAAAAGCAATTGCAAAACCAGAAAGACGAGTTTATCGGCATTGCCAGCCACGAGCTTAAAACCCCGGTAACCAGTATTAAGGCTTACGCGCAGGTACTGGAAGCTATGTTCCGCAAAGGAGGGGACGAGCGCAAGGCCAATATGATTGTAAAAATGAATAATCAGATAGATCGCCTCACCAATTTAATTGGCGATTTGCTGGATGTAACCAAAATACAATCGGGCCGTTTGCAGTTTAACGATACCCTATTTGATTTTAACCAGTTAATTCAGGATATGGTAGAAGACCTGCAACGCACCACAGATAAGCACCAAATTATTACCGAATTAAAACCCATCGGGGATGTTTATGCCGATAAAGACCGGATAGGCCAGGTACTCACAAACCTGGTTACCAATGCCATTAAATATTCGCCCGACGCCGAAAAAATTATTGTACAGGCCGAAGTGGTTGATCATGAGGTGATGGTATGCGTTCAGGATTTTGGCATCGGCATAAGCCACGATAAAAAGGACAAAGTGTTTGAGCAATTTTACCGGGTAAGCGGCGATAAGCAGCATACCTTCCCGGGGCTTGGTTTGGGCTTATATATTTCGTCAGAAATTATTAAGCGCGAAGGTGGCAGGATTTGGGTAAACTCTGTACAAGGCAAGGGTTCAACTTTCTGCTTTTCTTTGCCAATTAAGAAATAGTTAAATGTCAATGTGTCGTTTTTACAATATAATTGACAATTAGGTATCATGCTTATTTCCTATCAGTTAAGTTGAAAATTTTTATTCTTTAGTTTAATATTTTTATATGTTTGTTTACCTGTAAAGAAACATGCTTAAGAAAATTTTAATTGCGGATGACGATCCGGGAATAGTAGACGCCGTTGAAATGATGCTCAGTTTTTCCGGCTACGATGTAAGCTCCACTTACGATGGCAGAGATGCCCTGAAGCTATCAAACGAACAACTCCCCGATCTTTTTTTATTAGACATCTGGATGTCGGGCGTAGACGGCCGCGATATTTGCCGGGAATTAAAAGAAAACATAGAAACCCGCCATATCCCTGTACTCATGATCTCGGCTAGTAATGATATCCACCACTCGGCCATTGACGCCGGCGCCGATGATTTTATGACCAAGCCTTTTGATATGCAGCAGCTGATTGATAAAATTGATAGTTTGCTGAATAAAGAGGGTTCTTTGGTTTCAATGAACTAACCCTTTGTCATCCTTAGCGATAGCGAATGGAACTGGCGCCATACATGTTGGAGATGAGTTTTAATCACGTCATTGCGAGGAACGAAGCCAACCGATCGGAGAGAGTTCATTAATACTTATAAAAAAGAACATAACATTAATAGTCTCAGACCTATTAGCACGGACTTCAATAACGCAGAAACCATTATGAAGGGTTGTGCTACTTATCAATGTCAGTCCCGCTCATTCGCCGCGGTGGCTTGTTACTTTGTAGCTACAAACCAAAAAGCTTGTCGGCAAAAGGCTTCTTTACACACAGGCCATACCGCACAAGCGCTCAGAACAACACAGGCCGGGATCTTTTGCCCCACTACGTTCGCACAATCCAGCCCTTCTGCAAAATCTCCAATGCCTCTTCCAACACACCGGGCCACCATTGTTCTGTCCGCTTTTGGCCGAAGCTGTTTGCCGACATTAGAAGAGAAGTAATTTAAAATTTGCCATTGCGAGCGATAGCGTAAAATGCAACAAATTGATGAAAGTTAGTTAGCGATCATTTATTGTTAAATCTATGTTTTATTTTTATTTTACAAGAAAAAGCAATTGTAAAAAAGTGGCATATCAAATCTTTTTAAATATAATCGTTTGACCTCGCAAAATGGAAAGACTGCAATCTCGTAATTTCAAACATTTTAAGGGACTTACTATCTATCATGATGATATTAAGGCTATTTATGATATCTTGGCAAGCTATGATAGCACCGTTTATATAATAAGTGATCAATACCGATTTGATGGGTGGAATGATTTTGAAACTAATGCGAAAAGTGTCAAGACATTACAATTGTCAATTTATAATTCAAGTCAACACCTTAAGGTGGATGTAAATTTTAAGAATAAATCATTTACGACTTTAATTTGTGATTATCCTGAAAACCCTTTATCCTCTCAAATCTACATGCGTATTGAGCAGGTGCTTTCCTCATGTAAAAGAAAATATGCGATTTTCTTTTCTTGGCAGGCTAATTTTGCAATATTATTAGTTCTTGGAGTTGTAAAACTAACAACGTTATATACTCATTTAATAAACAAAACGGCCGAAAATATAATTGCCTCTTTCTTACTTGTATTAGTCATAATATCGGTTTTTAGTAATGATTACAGTACCTCTATAAAGCTTATCAAAAGGCAAGATGATATTGGATACTTTAAGAGAAATAAGGATGACTTAATTACTTCTTTTTTTACAAATGCTATATCTTTTGTAGTCGGTGTAATAGCAGCTCATTATTTAAAGCTTTGGAGTTATTAATATATTTTTGCAGAATCTAATCTAATGATTAATAGCTTCATATCTTTTCCTGCTGAAGTGTGGGGAACAGTCTCAGATTGGGTAATGATAGTAGTTACTGGTGGAACTGGTTTTTTAATTTGGCAAACACTTAAATCTCAGAGAGAAGTAATTAGAAATGATAAGTTGAAATATAAATTACAAGTTAAGCCGCATTTTCAAATAAGTTTATCTGATTCAACCCAACTCCCACATTTTGCACAAAATAAGATTTTCAAATTTATTTCTACTGCTTCAATAAGCAATCAAGTAGGAGCGAAAAATATTGTAATCAAGACGTCAAGCAAAGATGAAAATTGGAAAATAAAGCCTTTTGTATGGAATATACCATCTTTTGAAGCACATCATTCTATTGCGTTAAATTATATTTATAAAGGTAATACAACAAACCAAACAATTGGTGATATTAAAGTATCATTAACGTTTTTTGATATAGCTAAAATTGCTCAATATCAACAATACTTTACGATAATTTACGAAAAAGGATCTTTTATAATAGTGGAAGATCAACCGATTGAAATTGTAAATCGGGATGGATTGTATTTTCCTAAATCAAATTAATCTTAAGTATATTTCACCGCATGTGTCCGGCAAACATAAAAAAAGCCCCACAGATCAGTAACGATCAGTGGGGCTAAAAATTAAAAAATTGCTGTTATTTATTTTTTCCCAGCCCTCTTATTTAAATCAGTAACCGGTATAGTAATCATCCTGCCAATAGGCTCATTGCCGCGATAGGTAATCACCTTTAGTTGAAATGCATCTTTAGGTATTATAACCGGGGCAGTATATTTAGGATAATGATTATCCGGGAATGAATTATCGAACGTATAATAAATATCCAGGCCTTTGATTTCGGTGCTCATAAACACCTGCACTTTTTGATCAGCTGTTTGGCTGGCAGTAAAAATTGGGTCGTACATGCTTGGGGCGTATTTAATGTCGGCCACCTTGTAACGATCGAACTGTGTTTCTACACGGCCAACAAAGTTATCCCAGTTTTTCCTTGCTCTTGGTGTCCACAGGTCTTCCGCGATAGCGAAACCACGAGGCCAGGTCATGTATTCGGCGTGGCGCATGTTGTATACCTGCTCGGTCCATAAGTTGGCCTGGCCGCCTTTAATGTATTTATCTTCAATACTATCGGGCACCGGCTCAAATTCGTAAGTTTTTGAGAGGCGCAGGGTTGCATAAATCTTTGGTTCAATAGCAACGTCACCCTGCATGTAATCGATATAGGCAAAATCAACAGGGCTCATTACCACATCATGATGCATTTTGGCGGCTTCTATACCTCCTTTCATACTACGCCAGCTCATCACTGCCGCATCTGGTGCAAGTCCGCCTTCCAAAATTTCATCCCAACCCATAAATTTCTTGCCTTTCGATTCCACGATTTTCTCCAAACGTTTCTCAAAATAGCTTTGTACTTCTTCCTGGGTTTTCAGGTTTTCTTTAGCCATCAAAGCTTTAATAGCATCACTTTGTTCCCAAAAGTTTTTAGGGCATTCATCGCCACCCATGTGGATGTATGGGAATGGGAATAACGGTGCAACTTCGGTCAGTACCTTATCTAAGAAATCATATACTTTTTCATTAGCAGGGCAAAGGGTGTTATCAACCAAAGCCTTTGGCGGCCTTGTGCTCCAATCCATAATAACCTCGCCGGCACGTGGGTGATAGTTTTCGGCACCCGGCGTGCATGATAGCTCTGGATAAGCAGCTACCGCAGCTAAGCTATGGCCCGGTACATCAATCTCAGGCATAATATTTACAAATCGGTCCTGCGCATATTTAACAAGTTCGCGGATATCATCCTGTGTATAAAAGCCACCATAGTTGCGTGGCTCGTCAGCCGTTGGGGCCGAGAACGTGCCAAAGTAACCCGTTTTGTTAACACGGTAAGCGCCCACCTCGGTTAATTTTGGCAAGCTCTTAATCTGGATGCGCCAGCCTTCATCATCGGTTAAGTGCAGGTGCAGCAGGTTAAATTTGTAGCGTACCATCTGGTCTATATATTGTTTAACCTCGTCTTTGGTAAAGAAGTGGCGCGCCACATCGAACATCAATCCCCGCCATTCGAAACGCGGGTAATCGGTTATTTTAGCGCAGGGTAAAGTCCACGTTTTTTTAACAACAGTTGGGCTTTCTATCTCTTTCGGGAATAATTGCAACAAGGTTTGTACCCCATAGAATAAACCGGCAGGCTCATTAGCTGTAATTAAAATATTCTTGGGCGATACAGTTAAATGATAGCCTTCTTTACCGATAACACTTTCGGGTTTGCTGTTCAGCACAAACTTAATGGTATAGGCAGGAGAGGCTTTTTCGGAAATAGTTACTGCCGATGCCGTGGTTAGCTTCTTTTTAAGATAGGTTGATACCACTGCTACGCCCGGTTGATTTGCGCCGGAAATAATAACAGTTTTAGGCAAAGTAAATGTACCCGCTGTTTCGGTAAGTTCTACAGGCTCGGGAATAACGGCTATTTTTTTAGCAACCTGACCGAATGCTGCGGCCGTAATGCTGCTAATAAAAGCAAGGGCTATCAGTTTTTTCATAAAAGAATTAAATGTGAGAGATTTTAATTAATTGGTAGTATAGCGCTGCAAATTACGTTATACCAATGATAATGCAAATAAAAAGCGGCCAACTTTTTAAAGGAGGCCGCTTGAGTATAGTTTAGTTAGTAATGTGCTGATTTATTTAGTCAGTTCTTTAATTTCTGAAGCCGGGGCTAATGCTTTATGTACTTTCAATACATTCAGATCGTTTGCAAGGCTGAACTTTTCAGACTTTTTAATATCCATTGATGACGCACCTACTTTTACCTTGTAATCGCCTTTCTCGGCAACCCATGTTTCGGTAGCGGTATTAAACGAAGCTAAATCGCGGGCATCTAGTGTAAAGCTTACCAGTTGTGCTTCACCTGGTTTCAAAAGATGGGTTTTAACAAAGCCTTTCAGTTCGCTTTCTGGTTTGTTAAGGTTTTTGTGTGGTGCGCTCAGGTATAACTGCACTACTTCTTTACCCGCAACTTTACCTTTATTGGTTATTAATACAGAAGCAGTTATTTTACCTTTAAAGTTATCGCTGCTTAGTTTTAGTTTGCTGTAATCAAATTTGGTGTATGATAAACCGTAACCAAACTCGTAAGCTGGTTTAACATCAAATGTGTTGAAATAGCGGTAACCTACATAAATACCATCATCATAAGTAACCTCGGCAGGGTTACCCATCAACGGGTTGGCTGATTTTGCACCAGGTAATTCTTTACCCGGGAAAGTTTTGGCATTCGGCACATCTGCATAAGCCATCGGGAAGGTTGCAGTTAATTTACCAGATGGATTTACTTTGCCGCTCAATACATCGGCAATAGCGTTACCGCCTTCCAGTCCCGGGTCCCAGGCTAACAGGATGCCATCAGCTTTATCGCGCCAGCTGGCAGTTTCAACAGGACCGCCAATATTTAATATAACCACTACTTTTTTGCCATTATCATGAAAAGCTTTAGTTACATCGTTTATCATGGTTTGCTCAACCGCAGTCAGGTTAAAATCGTCGGCCTCTTTACGGTCGCCACCTTCGCCGGCTAAACGGCCAATGGTAATAACACCGATGTCAGATTTGTTAGCTTGTGCTTTTAGCAGATCAGCGCTAAGCGGCATTTCACCAATTGGCTCAGGCGCTAAAAACATCATTTTAGGTTTCGGGCGTTTGGCTTTTTGGTCGGTGATATAAGCTTTGTAGGTGCTTGATAAAGATGCATCAACCTTATAACCGGCGTTGGCAAAACCTTTATCTACAGAAATTACATAAGCTTTATTAACATCGCCACTACCGGTACCACCGGCAATCAGATCATAAGAAGTATTACCAAAAAGCGCTATGTTTTTTGAACTGATTAATGGCAATACGTTATCACTGTTTTTTAACAATACCATACCTTCAGTTGCGGCCATACGGCTTACACGTGCATCGGCTTTTAAGTCTGGCTTGTCGCTGTATTTGTAACCTTTAAACGTTGGCGATTTTAGGATGATGTTTAAAATATGGGTTACGTTTTTATCCAATTGCTCCATCGAGATCTTGCCGCTTTTTACACCTTCCAAAATCTCTTTGGTTTGTATAGTTGTGCCTGGCATCAATTGGTCGTTACCGGCATTTACCTGGGCAACGGCGTTTTTACCACCAAACCAGTCAGTCATTACATAACCTCTAAAGCCCCATTCGTTACGGAGGATGGTAGTTAACAAGTCCTTACTTTCTGAAGTATAAGTACTGTTGATATAATTGTATGACGACATTACTGTCCACGGCTGCGCTTTTTTAACTGCGATCTCGAAACCTCTCAGGTAAATTTCGCGCAAGGCACGTTCGCTCACATACGTGTTTAAGTTCATTCGGTTAAACTCGGCATTATTAGCTGCAAAGTGTTTGATAGAAGTGCCCACGCCATTGCTCTGGATACCTTTTACAAAGCTGGCTGCCATGTTACCCGCAACCATTGGGTCTTCCGAATAATATTCGAAATTACGGCCACCCAGCGGGTTACGCTGAATGTTCATGCCCGGGGCCAATAATATATCGATACCATATTCTAATACTTCGTGACCGAAAGCAACACCCACACGTTTTACCAAAGCGGTATCCCATGATGATGCTAATAATGTACCCACCGGGAAAGCGGTGGCATAATAAGTTTTGGTACTATCCTTATGCCTGATCGGGTTAATACGTACCCCGGCAGGGCCATCAGATAAGGTTAAAGTTGGGATACCCAAACGCGAAATAGCGTGCGAACGGCCAGCTGCACCTACTACCTTTTCGGCAATATTATCGGCCGGGTCCATTGGTGGCAGCATGCCCGGAGGGATGCCCTCGATATTAAAGCCCATGCCCACAACCAGTTTCACTTTTTCTTCTAAAGTCATGGCAGCAACAACGCTTTTTAAAGGGGCTTTGCCCAATTGAGGTAGCTTAGCCGCTGGTTTTTTTTGCGCGCTAAGTATAGACGGCAATAACAGCGCGAGGCACAGTATTTTAATTGGTTTCATAATGGTTGTAATTGGTTAATGCTCTAATCTTTGTGTTAGAGTGACACAATGTAGGATATATTTATTATATTATAAAAATATTTTTGAAAAATAAGTTTACAACTTATTGGTAGACAGGAAATAATTTAGATATCAATATGATTAGTGTTAATGTGTGATAGCCCACACCGGCGGTTTCTTAACAATATTGACTTCTTTAAACAACGTCGAATTATTAGTATTGCTAATTATCTTTTCGCCCGGATCAACTAACAGCTCTTTGCCATTACTGCTAATTTTTGCTTTACCATTTATAACCGTTATTTCAGTTTGCTTATCATTACCTTTTACATTTACCAACGCCGATGTTGCACTAATAACCACGGTTTTTATGTTGATAATAAAGAGGCGTGACTTATCCGCCTTAATGTCAAAATAGGCTTCACCACTTAGATTTACAGATCTTTTATTCCCTGTAAAGCGGGCAGGGTAAGACAGTTGCGAATTGCTATTAAGGGTAAATAAGGTGCCGTCGGGTAAATCATCATGTACCACATCTGCACCGCTTGAGAGATTGAGCGTTACATTTCGATAAAGTTTTGTGCGGATGAAATAACTGATTAACCCAATCAGCATTATGGTTACAATTAATTGGATCCATCGGGCTTTAAATTTGTATTCGGGTTTATTGATATGCCCGCCGTGGTTTTTACTGATCAGATTTTGCAGGCGTATCCAGGCTTCCGCATCATTATCATTAAGGTTATTGGTTGTTTTTAGCTGCTCATAATATTGCCTGTTGGCATCACTGGCATTGATCCATTCTTCGGCCTGGAGTTTCTCATTAGGCGTATTTTTGCCTGTAAGATACTTAGCCAGCAATTCTTCGGGCATATCATTATCTGTCACCTTCATGCAGAGGCAATTCAAAAATTGGTTTAATAAGTTTAATAATACCCATAATGGGTATTTAGGGTAATTGGTTATTAGTCAAATATAAATATTATAACCAATAGTATATCAGAGATATAACCGGGTGTTTTAACTGTAAAAATTATAAGAGATATAGCTTATTCTCAATCAAAAAATAGCTAATTTCCCTGCATCTACTTTATCCCGAATGAAAATATTAAAATCTATACTGATAGTTTTTTCCTTGCTGATAGGTTTCAGAACCTTTGCCTTGCCCGAAATATTTGTGAACCAGGTAGCCTTCGACAGTAAATCGCCCAAAATTGCTGTAGTGGGTTTGGATGAAAAGCTGACCCGTAAAAGCGTTTTCAACCTCGTGAATACCGCCACCAATCAAACCGTATTTACCGGCGTACTAAGCAGCCCAATGCAGGTTGATGATTGGACCCCCGGCAAGTTTTACTATTATGCCGATTTTTCATCCATCCAACTGAAAGGAAAATATAAGGTAACCATCAGCATTGATAACACGCCTTGTAGCTCAACTGAATTTGTGATCGATAATAATGCGTTGGCTAAGCTCACCATCCCATCTATCATTCATTATTATCATAACCAACGGGCCAATACCCCGGCCGAGTTAGCCGCCGATAAGCATGTTTTACTCTTCGGCAGCAATAAGCGGGTTGATATGCACGGTGGTTGGTGCGATGCATCGGGCGATGTGAGCAAATACTTCTCACACCTCGCCTACGCCAATTTTGTGTCGCCGCAGCAAATCCCACTGGTTACCTGGTCTATGGTGAACACGGCTGAGCGCTTGCCCAAGTTGATGGCTGACCTGAAGGTGCAGGACTCGATCCGTAACGAAGCTTTGTACGGTGCCGATTACATGATGAGGGCACTTTCGAAGGAAGGCTATTTCCGCATGATCGTTTTTAGCTATTTTAATAAGAATCCCGATGCCCGCCGGGTGGTTGGCCTGCATGCAAATAGTGTTACTACCGATGAATACCAATGTGCCTTTCGCGAAGGTGGCGGTATGGCCATAGCAGCCTTAGCCCGCATTGCCCGCTGGACTAAGCATGGCGATTATACCCAACAGCAATACCTTGCTGCAGCTAAACATGCCTTCGCCCATCTGCAAAAAAACAATCTGAAGTACGACGATAACCACAAAGAAAACATCATCGACGACTATTGCGCCCTGATGGCCGCCACCGAGTTATGGATCAGCACAAACGATCCGCAATACCGTACCGAAGCCCGCAGGCGTGCCGATAATATCCGTAAGCGCCTGAGCGCTGATGGCTATTTTATTGCCGATGATGGTACCCGCCCTTTCTGGCATGCAGCCGATGCCGGCTTACCCGTAGTTGCTTTATGCCGTTACTTAAATAAGGAATCAGATCCGGCCCTGCGAAGTAAGGCTATTAGTGTAATAAGAAAAGCTTTAGCGTATAACCTGCATGTAACCAATGATGTGAGCAACCCCTTTGGTTATGCACGTCAAACTTTCAGGATTAAAAACGAGATCAAAGAAGGTTTCTTCATCCCCCACGAAAACGAAACCGGCTGGTGGTGGCAGGGCGAGAATGCCCGCTTAGGTTCGCTGGCTACTGCGGCTATCGAAGGCGGTAAAATACTTTATGCTGCCGATCATAACCAGGCGCGTAAGGATTCGCTGGCGGTGTATGCTTCGCAGCAGATCTCATGGATATTGGGTTGTAACCCTTATGCCATGTGCTTTATGTACAAGTTCGGAAAAAACAATGTGCCTTACATGAGCTCGAACTTTGGCCACGGTTCGCAGCGGGGTGGTATTTCTAACGGCATCACCGGTAAAGAAGGCAATCCCGACGGCAGCGGCATCGACTTTAAAAAAGAAGACAAAGGCGATGAATGGCGCTGGACTGAGCAATGGTTACCGCACGCCGCCTGGTTTTTAGATGCGGTTACGGCAATGAGTGTGGATTAAGGCAAGAAACACGGCGATAAAACATGGTCGTTATTGCGAGGTACGAAACAATCCACGATCTACAGAGCCGCTCTGTAGAGTTCGCGATTGCTTCGTACCTCGCAATGACGGTAATAGTTGCTGTTCAGCATCCCTACCCTGCAATATACTTACCTACATAAGGCACCTTATTCAGCAACCAAATGGTAAATACCGAAAGCATAATACACAGCACAGCCGTAAGCGGTATGCTGATAATTGGTGCACAAAGTTTATAACTGATATTACCCCACAGATCGAGCAGATAAAGAAACAGCGCATGGCACAGGTAAACACCATATGCATATTTGCCGCTAAAATCCCGGATGGTAATTAGAAGAGGCGGTAGCGTAATCACACTCAGTCTAAAAAAAATAAACAGGCTCGCCGACAGGTATACTATAAATGGCCCAAGCGGTTCGTAAAATACAGTGGTGGTATAATTATGCAGTGTAACCAAATAGGTACCTGCTGAAATAACAGCGACCAAAACCACAAAACTTAATAGCATCAACGGTTTTAAATGCCTTTGCTGAAATTCCTTATTAGCGAGGTAATATCCCAAAACTAAAAAACCCAGATAACCTTCGAAGTAACGGAACTCTACCGCCGGTTTAAAGCGGATTAGATAAGGTTGTTCGAGCAGCATGATACCCAGCCATAGCACTAAAAAGTATTGGATTTCGCGCTCGGTAGCGGCTTTTATAAACTTGTTGATGATAGGCATAAACAGGTATAAGCCAATAAGCATGTATACATACCATAAATGATACGAGCTGCCGTATTTTAACTGATGCAATACCAGTTTTATGTTAGTCCAGGTATCATTGTCAAAGCTGATCTCTTCATTATACCAGGAGTAGCCGATGAAAATTAAGCTCCAGAATAAAAATGGGGTTACTATACGGCTCAATCGCTTTTTTAGGAAATCACCCAATTCGTAATCCCGGCCGAGGTTAAGCGCCCCGGTGATCATCACAAATACAGGTACCGCAAAGCGCACTAATGCATTAAAAATATCAGCCGTAAACCAATCGCCCAATGTTACTTTGCCATATAGCGACAGTAGCACGGCACTGGCATGCAGTATAACCACGGCAACTAACGAAACGAAGCGCAGGTTACTAATCCACTCTAAATTTTGAGATTTGGAAAGAGACATTAATCAAATATAATATATCTCCTAATGGATCTCCCGGTAAAAAGCTTTAACCGCGCTTGCCATATCAGGCGCTAAATTAATGGCAGATGAAACCGCAATGCCATCGATAGTGCCGGTATTTAACAATGGTTCAACATCGGTTAATTTGATGCCTCCGACGGCAACAACTGGAATAGTCAATCTTAATTTTTCCAGTTCGCGGTAGCCATTAAAGCCAAGTAAAGGTTTATCGTGGCTTCTGGTAGTGGTACTGGCAAAAGGCCCGTAGCCGCAATAATCAACAACCCCTGTATTTTGCAGGGCTAAAATTTGTTCCTGGCTATAAGCCGAAGCACCTAATGTTTTCTCATCAGTGATCACATCACGGATAGCTGCAAAATCAGCCTCCGGGTCTTCGATGTGTACGCCTTGTGCATCAACCTGGTCTAGTAGATGATAGTGATTAGTGAGGATTAAGGTTGCTCCCCAATCATCACAAATCGATGCTATGTGATGAATTTCCTCAATAAGCGCATCTTCCGACTTAGTTAAACAACGATATTGAATCCAGTTGGCTCCGTTCTCGCAGGCAATCTGTACCTGCTCAATATGTGAACGATCGGGAAGATCCTGTGTAAGGTAATGGAAGCGGGCGATGTATTTTTTCATAGTTAATGGTGTCCGGAGGTCGGGAAAATCCGAGAGTGCGGAAGACAAAGATAGTTGTCCGGGTGTCGGAATGTTCAGAGGCCCAAAAGAAAAATAGTTGGAAGTTCGGAGGCCTGAAAGACAGAGATGATAGAAGAGGTTGGGAAAACCGGAAGTTCGAAAGGAAAAAATGAAAATTCGAAAGTTAAAAATGGCTTTATATAGAAAAGCCCGAAAGCGAAACCTTTAGGTTCCTGCTTTCGGACTTTCCCGACCTCCCGTCTTTCGGGCCTCGGTCCTCCGTTCTTATTTTTTAATCAACTCTGCAATCGGTTTGCCTATACAGCCGTCGGGCATTTGCAGGTGCAGTATAGCTGCAAGTGTGGCCGAAATATCTGTCATGTGGGTTTCGCGGTTCAAGGCACCATGTTGTACGCCCCAGCCCATAAATACCAATGGGATGTGGGTATCATACGGAGTCCAGGTGCCGTGGGTTGTGCCCGTAGCATTAGGGCTGCCGCCATAATAACCAGGTTTTAATATTACCTGTATAGCGCCGCTGTAATCTTTATTGTAACCGTTAATTACGCGTGTTTTAATCCACTCTGGCAAGCCGGCTTGCTCTACATTGTGTGAATTAACAGCGTATAATACGCCCGGCTGGGTGCTTAAAAAGTTAACGCTTTCGGCAATAATAGCATCGGGGCTTAAACCTTTATTTTTAATCAACACATTGTTGAAGTTGATCATGTAGTTATTAGCATCCAGCACTAAACCTTTAGTATCATATTTCTTTTCAAGGAAAGTATTCAGATCGCGCGCCATAGCGCCCGGGCTTATGTAACCTGCTGGCACGCCATGATCCTGTAAGAATTTAGGGTTGTGTGCAGCACCGTGATCGGCGGTTAAAAATGCGGTGTAGTTGCCTTTGCCAATTTTAGCATCCAGGTAGCTGAAAAACGCAGCCAGGTCTTTATCTAAACGCAGGTAAACATCCTCAGTCTCTACAGCATTCGGGCCAAACTGGTGACCAACATAATCTGTAGAAGAAAGGCTCAGGGCAAGGAAATCGGTAACAGAATTTTGGCCTAATTTTTCGCTTTCGATAGCTTGCTCTGCAAAATCAATGCTCAGGCTGATACCGAAAGGAGAGCTGCGGATAGCACTGTTACCAGCGTTTTCTTTTTTGCTGATCACTGATAAATCATGCGGGAATACCGGTGAAGTTTCGCCGCGGTATTTGCCCTCGTAAGGTGAGTTATCGGCATTACTTTGTACGTAAGTATCAATCGGGTACAAAGTGTTCCATTTCTGGCTTAAATATTTTTGCAGTTTACCGCTTGCGTTAAAGCTTTTAACCCAGGCTGGTAAATCATTCATATAATAGGTACTGGTAATGAAATTGCCGCTGGCATCATCAAACCAATAAGCCGCGTTTGCGGTGTGGCCGGCAGGCAGGATAGCGCCGCGATCTTTCAATGAAATACCGATTACTTTAGAGCGAAAATTGGTACCCAAACGTAACTCATCGGTAATGGTAGTTACCTGTAAATTACGCGGCGACATTTGCCCTGCTGTTGAAGTAGTACCTACCGATTGTACGGTAGTATCGCCTGCGCAATACATGTGGCGGCCGGTTGCCTGCTCAATATAATCATTAGAAGCAATACCGTGTATGGCAGGTACCGAGCCGGTATAGATACAGCTATGGCCTGGGCCGGTTTCTGTGGGCAGGTAATCAATCTGGGTATTTTCGCAGGTAAAACCTTCGTTCAGCATACGTTTTAAACCGCCGGCCTGGTAGCGGTCGTAATAGCGGTACAGGTAATCCCAGCGCATCTGGTCAATCACAATACCTACAACCAACTTAGGGCGGGCAACTGTTGTTGAAGCGGCTGCAGGAGCAGTGGCTGCCTTTTTATGAGTTTGGGCCGATGCCGATGCACCTGCTAATACTAAAATACCGAGAGCAAGATGTTTGATCTTCATTTAAAGAGCGTTAATATTTGGCAAATATGGGGATTGTAAACAAAAACCCGTGTGATATTTTTGTTATGAATAGATAAAGATTGGTGTGCGGTCAGCAGGGTCTCTCGGAGAGGACCCTGTGCATGAGGACAGGTCAGCGGTTGCCGATTACTTATTCAGGCATAGCTTAGAACGCAGGATCCTCTCCGAGGGAGCCTTGCTGGGACTAAAAATGTGTAGCATACTTCAGATCGTCCTAAATCTACCCCTTATTAAAGCTTCTGCAAGGTGCAGTGACAGTAGTTTTCCCCTTATGAAGGGGAAGGCAAAGGCATTGCTAATAGTACTTACTTTAATAAGGGGTAGAAATTATGGTATCTAAACCCCTCCCTGCCAAAATACAGGCAGCCGCACCCCTCCCCGAGGAGGGAATTAAAAAAAGCGGTTACTCCGGAAACGTCAACAACGAATGCTGGCTTGCCGTATGCAGATCGCGCCAAACCTGGTTAATCTCGGTATCGGGCGATGCTGCCATTAAACCGCAATAAGGGAATAGCTGATCTACACTTTCGCGTGCTGCAATGGCTAAAGCCCTGCTGGTGTGGCTTACAGCCTGTAATTCTTCGGGCGATTCGAAACCTGATGCAAAGTTCCGGTACGAAAGATCAATCGCCGCATAAAACTCGTTACGAATATTCTGCATGTTGGTTTTCACTTCTTCCAACGCATACATTAGGGTTACGCGGTTGGCGGTGGTGAGTTTCGGCAATTGTGAACGCTCTTCGAAAATCGGTCCGCACAGATCGATAAAATGTAAAGCCATGCCCGATAAATTTGCTGCCAGTGTGCCTTCGGCCAGTTGGCGAAAAGGATAATTGTATAGAGGCGAGTCAATCGCTTTGGCATCGGCATCAATTTGAAAACAACGGTTGGCTTCAACTTCCAGATCATTAATTTCGAAAGCGTGACTGCCGGTACCCATCATGCCCACATATTTCCAGGCAGGGATTAACGTAGCTTGACTACTGTCGATTACGAATGGACGGATCAGCAAGGAACCATCAGGGTTGGTCATTACTTCATCGCCCTCTTTAATAATACAGTTGGCGGTAAACTGGGTGGCATGTTTTACCCCGCTGGCGTATTTCCAGCTGCCGTTTATGATGTAATTGCCATTAGCAGTTTTGATGGCGGTGCCTGTAGCTGCGCCGCTGCCTGCGAGGCAAACTTTAGGATCGGCAAAAATCAGTTCCGCTATTGCTGGATTAATAAACCCGCCGAACCAACCTGCGCCTGCACAAAGCGTAACTACCCATCCCAGGCTACCATCGGCCCAGCTGAGTGCCTCTTCCATGCGGATCAAGTCGGGCAAATCTAATTCTAAACCGCCGTAAACTTTTGGCACCAATAACTTAAACCATTGCTGCTGATAAATGAGTTCTATTTGTCCGGCTTGCAGCAAGCCCTCCTGCTCAGCAGCCATGGCTTCGTTACGGATTATCTCTACCCATTCGGTTTTCAATAGAACAGATGGATGTGCTATATCGGTCATGATCATTGGGCTACGGGATGAAGCTGTTGTTTGCGATAGACTTTTTTCCAATCGAAATAACCAAATATGGCGATGATGAAAAGGAATAAGGTTAACAGGGCAAACAGCGGTAAATGTTTGTAGAATAATAGAGGAATGGCGAAGATGTTGCTGACGTTAAGCACAACCCAGTTCTCTATCCGTCTGCGGGCCAGCAGCCATGTACCTGCCCATGCAGATGCCGATACCCAGGAATCCATTACGGGCACGGTTGATGGTGTAAAGGTGATCAGGATCCAGTAAATAACAGCCCATCCGCCAAAGGCAATCAATGCTGTCATCATCCACTCTTGTCTGGTGGCATAGGCTATTTGTAGCGGTGGCTCGTTTTTGCGGCGGCTCCATACAACCCAGCCGTAAATGCTCAGGATCACATAGTAGAGGCTTAGTCCGGCATCGGCAAATAAGCCGGCTTTAATAAACAGCAGTATTGTAATGGCTGAGCCTCCAATGCCTGCGGGATAAAGCAGGATATTGTTTTTTCGCGCCAGCAAAACTTCGGCTACGCCCAAAATAACGGCAAGCCACTCTATAAAAGTGGTTTGCCGTATTTGTTCGGTTAATAATTCAACCCATTGATTCATCATACCGGTTGATTAAAATTTTAAGTTAAGCGAGGCCAAAAAGTTACGCGGTGCCTGCGGGTAAAAGTAATTGTAGTTAGCAACTTGCCCGCCTTCAATATCTGCATAAGTAGCGCCGTTGGTTTCGTATTTGTTACAGAATATGTTGTTGATCAGCAACGTGATACCAATGTTTTTTATTGATTTAATGCTGAAGTTATAATTCAAGCGCAGGTTATTAACAAAGTACGAGTTGATATAACGGTTGATAACGTACGAATTGTTTTTGGCAGATAATGTAGGGTCGCCGGCAGAGGTAAGTCCGGCTGGGTTAATATTCGAAGTGTTATCTAAATATTGTTTGCTCACATATTTGCTGATCAAAGCAATCTCGCCGTTTTTGATCGGGCGGAAACTGATCTCGCTACCAGCTACTACATTTGGCGAAAAGGCAATATCGGTTTTCTTGTAATCAGTTTCTACATAAAGCCCGGTATCATAGTTGTACAGAAACTGCTGGAAGTTTTTAACCTTATTTTGGCTGAAAGCAGCATTGGCTGCCCAGCTCAGTTGCCTGGTAATACGCAGGCGGCCGTCAAGCTCGATACCTTCGCGGTAGCTATCTTTTACGTTGGTATGTATGGCTGCCCCAACATCATTTAAAGCCCCGGTTTGCACCAGTTGATTTTTGTATAGCATGTAAAAACCGTTAATGCCAGCGGTGAAGATACCCTGGGTTGTGCGATAGCCTGCTTCAAAATCTTTCAGGTTTTCTGCCTTAGGGCGACTGTCGGGTGTTGAACTTGTATAGTCGTCCCGTCCCGGTTCGTGGTTACCTACGGCGAATGATGCGTACACGTTATTACGCTCATCGATTTCATAAGTTAAACCTACTTTAGGGTTAAAAAAGTTAAGGCCAACCTGTTGCTGCACATTGTTCAGGTTTCTGTCGAAGCCTAAAAATGAATAGCCGATGTGGCGGTATTGCAAATCACCATATAAGAGAAAATTTCCCGGATGCCACTCTGCACGGGCAAAGGTATTGAAGTCGGTTTTCTTGGCATCATCTCGCGAATATTGGTAATCCTGCGGGATAGAAGTGCTCTCCTGGGTCCACTCGATGTTGTTATAGTGCGCGCCTTTATATTCGTTATATGCGCCACCTAAAACAATGTTCAGCGCATTGCTTGGCTGGTATTTAAAGTTGTAGGTTACGCCGTAAAACTCGTTGTTAAGCCATAAACGACGGATCAAATCGGTAGCATCAATTGTAGTACCACCAACTGTTACCGGCGTTACGTTATAATTTTTGAGCGAATCAGCATTACGATACTCTTCATAATAACCGTAGCCTTTAGTGTAATGCAAAGCACCGTTGAAGGATAACTTGCTGCCCAATTGCTGATCGTACAATAACTGGTAATGGTTTTGGGTGTAGTTATCCGTTTGGTTTTTGTAGTAGGTACCGCTCGAATTAATGTAACCTAACTCATTATAAGTACGGTTACCATGCGCCAGGCTATCGGCCGGTACACCGTCCCAGGCCTGGTAGGTTTGCTCCTGACCAGAGAATACGTTAACCCTGATGATGCTGCTTTTGCCATAATAAGCACCACTTACGAAGAAGGATTTCAGCTTTGAAAATGCCCTGTCGATATAGCCATCAGAGTTAATGCGCGATAACCGTCCATCAAAACTAAAGTGACCGCCCAGTAAACCCGTACCCAGTTGAATGGTATTTTTAACCGTTCCGTAAGAACCGGCGGCATTGTTTAATTCCAGGTAGGCCGAATCCCTGCGGGTGGTGGTCTGGATGTTGATACTGCCACCAAAAGCACCAGCGCCATTGGTTGATGTACCCACACCGCGCTGGATCTGGATATTATCGACCGATGATACCAGATCGGGCAGGTCGACAAAGTAGCTGCCCTGACTTTCGGAATCATTCAGCGGGATGCCATTAACCGTTACGTTGATCCGCGTACCATCCGATCCACGAATACGGATCCCGGTATAACCCACGCCAGCTCCGGCATCGGAGGTAACCACTGCCGAAGGTGTTTGACCCAACAACATTGGTAAATCCTGACCGAGGTTATTTTTCTGAATTTCCTTACGGCTTAAATTGGTAAATGCCGTTGGCGATTTACTGCTGGCCCGGGTAGAGGTTACGTTAACATCTTCAGTAATAATAGCGCCGCTGGTTAGTGCAATGTTGTTTGTAATATTGGCATTTACGCTAACCTCTTTGTTAACGGTTGTATAACCAATAAAACTAACCCGAACGGTATAATCACCGCCTTTTAAATTGCTGAACTGATAATGCCCTACAGCATCGGCAATAATAGTTTGTGCTTTTGTAATGCTTACGGTAGCACCAGGTAATGCGCTGCCGGTTTGGCTATCGGTAACTGTGCCCGATAACGTAAATTGAGCCGATGCCATAAAAGGCAACAGCAAGGCTGTAATAGCCAGGAGTAAATTTTTCACAATAAATGAACAATAATAATGAGTTAAACCATCTGCCCGTAAGGGAGTCAACGAGCAGTACACTTAACTTTTTACCATCCCTACGCCGGCATTATCCGGATCAGGTGCAGGAGGGAGTTGATAGTTGTTGGTTCATAGTTCATAGCCGAAACCCGACTCGTAACTCAAAACCCGTAACTCAAAACTTCTCTCCATGGGTATGATCTCAGCCTGTCTTTCAGTTTGGTAAACAATCTGCAGTTTGTTTGCAACCAAAGCAAGGCACCCCTTAAGAATATGCGACAAATATAGTATTTGGTTTGGAATATTAAGGAATTGTGAATGTTCACCACCCGTCATCCTGAATTTATTTCAGGATCCCACGTACAAAGTCTGCTATCTGCCTGTTGTAAACCTGACATGTAGGGTACTGAAACAAATTTAGCATGACGGTAGGTTGCTTGTGTTATCACCAATAATGGTAGGGGTGGCATTAACAATGTGGTTATAAAAGTGATATTTCTCATACTTTAAGTATACTCATGCATCTATTACTGCCAATACCATTGCAATCTTCTTAAATCCGAAATCGAATTTCCGAAATCCGAAATCAAAAAATTACATTTGCAGACTTTGACAATTTAAGAGGCTATGCTCAGAACACACACTTGCGGCGAATTAAACATCAGTAATTTAGGTGAAACTGTAACCCTATCGGGTTGGGTACAGAAATCGCGCGATTTGGGGGGTACCACATTTGTGGATATCCGCGATCGTTATGGTTTAACGCAATTGGTTTTTAATGCCGATACAGATGCTCAACTGCGGGATCAGGGCCGCGGGCTTGGCCGCGAGTACGTGATCACCGTTACCGGTAAGGTGCTGGAGCGTTCTAACAAAAACACAAAAATCCCTACCGGCGAAATTGAGATCACGGTAGAGAGCATCGAAATATTGAACGAGGCTAAAATTCCTCCGTTCCTGATTGAAGACGAAACCGATGGCGGTGAGGAGCTGCGTGCTAAATACCGTTACCTGGATTTACGCCGTGCGCCTATCCGCAATAACCTTATTTTACGCCACAAAATGGCGCAGGAAGTTCGCCGTTATTTAAGCGACCTGGATTTTATTGAGGTAGAAACACCGGTACTAATTAAATCGACTCCGGAAGGTGCCCGCGATTTCGTGGTGCCAAGCCGTATGAACCCGGGCGAATTTTATGCCCTGCCGCAATCGCCGCAAACATTTAAGCAGTTACTGATGGTAAGCGGTTTCGACCGTTACTTCCAGATCGTTAAGTGTTTCCGTGATGAGGATTTGCGTGCTGATCGTCAGCCCGAGTTTACACAGATCGACTGTGAGTTATCTTTCGTTACCCAGGAAGATATCCTGAACATATTTGAAGGCCTTACCCGCCACCTGTTTAACAAGGTAAAAGGTATTGAGCTGAACGAGTTTCCGCGGATGTATTATGCCGATGCCATGCGTTTATACGGATCAGATAAGCCAGACCGTAGATTCGGGATGGAGTTTGTGGAGATGAACGATTTGGTAAAAGGTAAAGATTTCAGCGTATTTGATAATGCCGAACTGGTTGTAGGTATCAACGCCAAAGGTGCAGCGGGTTATACCCGTAAACAACTAGACGAGTTAACCGACTTTTTAAAACGCCCGCAAATTGGCGCTACCGGCTTAATTTATATGCGCTACAATACCGATGGTACGCTAAAATCATCAGTAGATAAATTCTACAACGAAGACGACCTCACCAATTGGGCAGCTGCTTTTGGTGCAGAGCAAGGCGATTTAATTTTGATCCTTGCCGGTAATACTGATAAAGTACGCAAGCAAATGAACGAGCTGCGCCTGGAAATGGGTACCCGTTTAGGCCTGCGCGATAAAAATACTTATGCACCGCTTTGGGTAGTCGATTTCCCGCTGTTGGAATTTGATGAAGAAAGTGGCCGTTACCACGCCATGCACCACCCCTTCACTTCGCCTAAGCCGGAGGATATAGCATTGCTGGATACACATCCGGGCGATGTACGTGCCAATGCTTATGATTTGGTAATTAACGGTACTGAGATTGGCGGTGGTTCTATCCGTATCCACAATAAAGACCTACAGGGCTTAATGTTTAAGCATTTAGGCTTTAGCAAAGAAGAAGCGCAGAAACAATTCGGCTTCCTGATGGATGCTTTCGAATATGGCGCACCTCCGCATGGTGGTATCGCTTTCGGTTTCGACAGGCTGGCTTCTATCTTCGCAGGCTTAGATTCTATCCGCGACGTAATTGCCTTCCCTAAAAACAACTCGGGCCGCGATGTGATGATCGATTCGCCATCAACCATTGCCGATGCGCAAATGACCGAGCTGAAAATTAAGACAACTGTTTAATGTGCAGATAATCTTGATGTGCAAATGCTTGGATATGCAGATGTGCATATGATCTAATCAATGTGGAAATAACAATAGATAATGATGATATATATAAGAGGCTTCGGCCTCTTTTTTGTTAAAAAGCGTTAAAAGTATCTGTTTAACATTATAATGATGCATTTTTAACACCCGGTGTTACAATAAATGCTTGCCAAGCGTAGTTACAGTGGTATAAGTATTTTGTACCCCATACATTAAAATAACAATATGAAAAAATACCTACTATTACTTTTTGTAGCCGTTATCGGCATTAGTTCTTGTAAAAAAAGCAGCGATGATACCTCTGCTACCGATGCCGCAACGGCAGCGGCACAAGCCCAAACAGATGATGCAACCATAAAGGCCTATTTTGCAACCAATAATATTACCGACGCTGTTAAAGATGCTTCGGGTTTATATTATGAGGTGGTTACACCGGGCACCGGCGCTTACCCTACAGCAGCATCGGTTGTTACGGTTAATTATACCGGCGCTTTGCTCGATGGTACAGTATTCGATACCGGCTTAAGTTTTCAAACAGGCTTGAGTGCTAACGCTAATATAATACAAGGCTGGAAAAACGGTATTCCGCATATTAATCTTAGTGGCCGCATCAAATTGTTTATCCCGTCTGCATTGGCTTATGGCACAACAGCCCAGACAAAAATCCCGGCAAATTCTTGCCTTGTTTTTACGATTGATCTGATCAAGCTGAACTAATTCGGCAATTTGTCGATTAGCTAATTTGTCAATGCCTTTAAAGCGATGATTTAATTTGTCGATTTGTTAATTAGCCAATGCTCATTGACAAATCGACAAATTAGCTAATTGACAAATTATCCTCCCCTTTTTTCATTATCTTTCAGTCTCACTAAACTAACTGACCGCATGATGAAAAAACTTTACCCTTTAATCTTTTCTTTATTTTCTGTTAGCGCCTTTGCGCAAACGGCTGCCACACATGCTTTGGTAAGCAAAAAGGCCGATGCCTTAGAGCAAAAAGTAATTGCCTGGCGCCGCGATTTTCACGAGCACCCTGAACTTGGGAATCACGAAGTGCGTACAGCCGATATTGTGGCCAAGCATTTAAAATCCTTAGGCATCGAGGTAAAAACCGGTGTAGCCCATACGGGTGTGGTTGGTGTGTTGGTAGGCGGTAAACCTGGCCCCGTGGTAGCCCTGCGTGCCGATATGGATGGCCTGCCGGTTACCGAACGTGTAAATATCCCCTTTGCATCGAAAGTTAAAACTATGTACAATGGCAACGAGGTTGGCGTAATGGCAGCCTGCGGTCATGATTCGCACGTGGCTATGCTGATGGGTGTTGCCGAGATCCTAGCTTCTATGAAAGCCGATTTGCATGGTACGGTGAAGTTCATCTTCCAACCGGCAGAAGAAGGCCCGCCGGCTGGCGAAGAAGGTGGTGCTGAACTAATGGTTAAAGAAGGCGTGCTGGAAAATCCTAAAGTTGATGTGATCTTCGGTCTGCATATTAACTCGCAAACCGAAGTTGGCAAAATAGGTTATCGCCCGGGTGGTACTATGGCTGCCGTAAACGATATGCAAATTATAGTGAAAGGCCGCTCTGCCCACGGTGCATACCCATGGAGCAGTATCGACCCGATTGTGGTTTCGGCAGAAATTATTAATAACCTGCAAACCATTGTAAGCCGTAATTTAGATGTTACCCAAAATGGTGGTGTAGTAACCATCGGCGCTATTAATGGCGGTAACCGCTCTAACATTATTCCCGAAAAGGTAGAAATGTTAGGTACTATCCGTGCGCTAAGTACGGCCGATGAAAAAATGCTGATTGAGCGCGTTAAGCAAATTGCCACCAAAACAGCAGAAGCTAACGGCGCTACTGCCGAGGTTAAAATCCCGTACAGCAATCACTACCCGGTAACTTATAATGATCCTGCACTTACTGCTAAAATGCTGCCAACGCTGCAAGCTACTGCCGGTACCGAAAACGTATTGCTGCGCCCTGCCGCAACCGGAGCGGAAGACTTTAGTTTCTTTGAGCAAAAGGTACCCGGTTTATTCTTCTTTTTAGGAGGTATGCCCAAAGGTGGCGATCCGCTGAAAGCGCCATCGCACCATACGCCCGATTTTTATATCGATGAAAGCGGGTTTACCCTCGGCGTAAAAGCCATGTGTAATTTAACGCTGGATTATATGAATAGTAAGAAGTAATGATTCACTCCCTTTGTCATTCTGAGCGATAGCGAAGAATCTTCTTCGCTCTGTGTGTCGTTAATGCAGGTCGAAGAAGATTCTTCACTACGTTCTGAATGACAAAAATTTATTCTTTGAAATAATCCGTTTCAAAAAATATCGTACAATTGTTCACTCAGTCTATGAACAACGATTTCCTAACCATCCGAACCTTTGACGACCCAGCATTAATGCAGGAATTTACCAATTTGCTGATAGCAAATCATATCGAATATTTGATAGAGAAAAATGCAATTGGCATTAATCCACTCGCCAATTTAAACCCCGATATTTCTACGGAATATGAGGTAAAAGTTGCAAGTGATGACTTCAATAAAGTGAACGAGCTTTTGATCAGTAATGATAAAACAGACCTGAGTGTTATTGATGAAGATTATTACCTGTACCAGTTTACCAATGATGAACTAATAGATATTTTAGTTAAATCGGAAGAATGGAGCAGTACAGATTATGTGCTTGCGCAACAAATCCTGGCAAAACGGGGTGTAAACATAAGCCAGGCAGATCTTTAAAGCCTAAAGGCAAAGCATCTAAATTTACTTCAACAACCCGAAAATCCACAAACGGGGTTAATTGTAGTTGGCTACGTATTGGCGTTTATAGGTGGGTTCGCCGGGATATTTATCGGTTGATATTTAAAAAGCAGTAAGAAAACCATGCCCAATGGCGAGCAGTTTTATAGCTTTATTGATAAAGACCGTAAGCATGGCCAAACCATATTTGTAATTGGCTGCATTTGTTTTGTATTAACAATATTGCTCCGGATATTTATTGCTGCCACGCGATAAATTAATGTTTATCGCCCGTCATCCTGAACTTGTTTCAGGATCCCACAGGACAGGTATGTGATAGTCATATTCGGCATGCAAATCTTACACTTAGCATGTGGGATGCTGAAACGAGTTCAGTATGACGTAAGGGCGCTGAAGCATCGTCAAATCAAACTACTGTTTCTTAAACTCGTAAGGCGTTCGCTCAATAAAGTCGGCTACTTTAACTTGCAGGCCTGTTACCCGGTTGCGATCTACCGTAAAAGGGAAAACCGCTTTGCCAAATTCGGGATCGGAGAAGGTGGCGAAGAAGCGGTTGCCGCCCAGTGACTGTAGTTTGGCGTACATGCGTTGATGATGTTCGAAACGTACTTCCAGGTCATTGTTTTCGCCTTTGGTAATGGTGAGGTTGCCGTAAAGCTCGTTGGTATATTTGCCGGTGTAATCGTTAAGGGATAATGCCGGTTTTAAGTTAAGGGCAACCGTATCGCGCAGTTTTTGGTTGGTTTGCAAGTCGGCGTTGTAACGTAATTTAGATCCTTCGAGATACTTATCGCTGTAATCCTGGAAAGGGCGTTTAAAATAGGCATCCAGTATTTCCCAGCGAAGGGCATCATATAAGCTATTCTGATCGCTGTTGGTCAGTATGATAATGCCCAGATGCTCTGATGGCACCAGGGTAACAGATGATACATAACCGTTAACGCCGCCATCGTGCATTACTAAACGTTTGCCTGCATAATCTTGTAAAAACCAGCCGAGGCCGTATAGTTCGAAATAGCTTTCACCGGTTGGGCGTACGCCGCTGGCTACAATATCCTGTGGTTGACGGGTCGCCTCAATTGCCGCTGCCGAAAGTACTTGCCTCTGGCCTACTTTGCCCTGATCGAGTAAAGAGAAAACCCATTTACTCATATCCTGTGCCGAAGAACTGATTGATCCTGCCGGAGCCAGGTTATCCAGTTGCGGAAAAGGGATGGCTACTAACCTGCCATCAACCAAAGTATGTGCCGATGCTTTGTTGATCGATTTCGGAAAATCGGCGCTCAGCAACAGCGAATTGCTCATCCCCAGCGGGGCGAAGATGGTTTCTTTGATATATTGTTCCCAGGTTTTGCCCGTAACACGTGGAATAATTTCGCCCGCAGTTAAAAAAGCGGCATTCGTATACCCCCATTTGGTGCGGAAAGCATAAGGCGCTTTTACCTTGCTCAGCTTCTCTATTACTTCGTTGCGGGTAAGGTTGCTGGTCCAGTAAGTAAAGTCGCCCTCAAAGGTGCTTATCCCCAAACGGTGGCAAAGCAAATCGCGAATGGTAACCTGCTCGGTGGCTAATTTGTTATCGAGTTTAAATTCGGGGATATATTTGGTTACTTTATCGTCCAGAAATAACTTATGTTGTTCCTGTAAAGTAGCCAACGCGGTGGCGGTAAAAGCTTTAGTATTACTGCCAATCATAAAGAGGGTGTTTTGGTCAACCTTGGTGGGTACGCCAAGTTCTTTAATGCCATAACCCTTCATTAAAACAATGCGGTTGTCTTTTACAATGCAAACGGCAGCACCGGGTATGCGCCAGTTGGTGAGCGCCCGGTTAATATAATTATCTATACTATCGGGAATAAATTTACTACGGTTTATATTTTGTGCCTGGGTGGTTAGGCCGGTACACATCAACATCAGTAAAAAGCCCGAAAAAACATTGGAGCGCTTTTTCATAGGTCGATAAAATTAGATATTTACAAGCTACTTTGATAATTTAATAACACAACTTATACACTTTTGATTCTGATGAATTTTAAAATCTATTACAAAGGCCTGTTTGCAATGCTGTTTATGCTGGTTATCAGCAACATGGCCCGGGCACAACACGATACACGGTGGACCAGAGACGGCTTCCATTATTACGACCTCGACGGAGGTAATATCATGATCTATGATGCCCGTGATGCTGGTAAGGCAGCCACATTGCTGAGCAAAAATAAATTGAGGATTAAAAATAATGATACGCTGAAGATCCGCAGGTTTATAGTATCTGAGGATGGGAAGAAGATCCTGATCAACAACAATACTAAAAAAGTATGGCGGCAGGATACCCGCGGCGATTACTGGTTGTATAACCTCAAGACCGGTACGCTGAAACAAATTGGTGCAGCCCGCCCGGCGGCATCGCTGATGTTTGCCAAACTATCACCCGACGGAACCAAAGTAGCCTACGTTAGCGAGCATAATTTATTTGTAGAAGATGTTGCCACAGGCGTTGTTAAACAACTAACCACAGATGGCGCGAAACGACTCATTAACGGTACGTTCGACTGGGCTTATGAGGAAGAGTTTGATTGCAGGGACGGCTTCCGCTGGTCGCCCGATAGCCGCACTATTGCTTATTGGCAAATTGATGCCACGAAGATTAGAAACTATCTGATGCTAAACACTACCGATTCTGTTTACTCGCATGTGGTACCGGTTGAGTACCCGGTATCGGGCACAGATCCAAGCATGTGCCGCATTGGTGTAGTTAATATTACTACTGCTAAAACTTTGTGGATGAAAGTGCCAGGAGATGCTGTACAACACTATATCCCCCGTATGGAATGGGCTGGTAACGCCAGCGAATTAATATTGCAGCAGTTAAACCGCCCGCAAAACGAGAGCAATATTTTTATCTGCAATACCACAACAGGCGTTGCCCGTTTAATTTATACCGATAAAGACAAAGCCTGGGTTGATGTTAAGGATGAACCCATTGGCTGGGATTGGGTAAATAACTCGAAATCATTTATCTGGGCAAGCGAGAAAGACGGCTGGAAACATTTGTACCAAATTGATCGTAATGGCAAAGAAACCTTACTAACCAAAGGCAATTACGATGTAGTAAGTGTAAGCCTGATAGATGAAGCAGGCGGCTATGTTTATTTCATTGCATCGCCCGAAAATCCATTGCAACGCTACCTATATCGCGTGGCTTTAAATGGCAGCACTACCACAGCCGACCGCATAACACCGCTTGACCAGCCCGGTACTCATGATTATGAAATTTCGCCGAATGGCAAACTGGCCCTGCATAATTTTTCGAATGCTTATACCCGGCCAACGTCGGAGGTAATTAATATTCCGCAGCACCAGCACATCAGCGGAAGCATGGTTAAGATCGATCCGTCTGCCGTAAAAAATAAACCGGAGTTCTTCAGGGTGAAAACCACCGATGGTATTGAGTTAGACGGCTGGATGATGAAGCCGACAAACTTTGATGCCACTAAAAAATACCCGGTTGTATTTATGGTTTATGGCGAGCCAGCCTCTCAAACGGTGACTGATAGCTACGGTGTTGGGCGTAACCGTTTATACAAAGGCAGCATGGCCGACGACGGATATATTTATATATCTGTTGATAACCGTGGCGCACCAGCCCCACGCGGCAGGGAATGGCGTAAATCAATCTATAAAAACATCGGCACACTCAACATCCGCGACCAGGCTATGGCTGCCAAGGAGATTCTGAAATGGCCTTATGTTGATAGCAGCCGTATAGCAGTTTGGGGATGGAGCGGCGGCGGTTCATCAACCCTAAACCTGCTTTTCCAATACCCCGAAATTTATAAAACAGGTATAGCCATTGCAGCCGTAGGCAACCAGCTTACTTACGATAACATTTACCAGGAACGCTATATGGGCGTACCCACAGATGCTGCAGGCCGCGAGCCATTTATTAAAGGTTCGCCAATTACTTATGCTAAAAATTTAAGAGGCAACCTGCTGTACATTCACGGTACCGGTGACGATAATGTGCACTATGACAATGCCGAAATGCTGATTAACCAGTTAATTAAATATAACAGGCAATTTCAGATGATGGCATACCCTAACCGTACCCACGCCATTAACGAAGGCGAAGGCACTACCGAGCATTTAAAAACTTTGTATACCCAGTATTTGAAAGAACACTGCCCGCCCGGTGGCAGATAATAGAATGATAAAGCTTAAAGCTTCCGGCAAACCGGGAGCTTTTTTTGAATATAGTTGTTACATAATACTATTGGGGTTCGTATTGATTATAAACCACTTATTATGAAACCGTTTGTATCCTTAATTTTTGCATTGATAGCCTTTGCTGTTATAACAGGCTGTAAAAAAGACTCATCAAAAAATAATAATAATGCCCCCATTGTTGGCACCTGGGAAAACAAGCAGTTTTATCCTAACATAAGTGCGCACAGCCAGACTTTTACATTTAACAATGACGGCACTTTTATAACAAGTTCTACCGTGTTAGACCCGGTTACTAACCAATTGCTCGGGTATTTTTATAAAAGCACGGGTAAATATTTATTGAATGCCGGGGAGCTTTCGTTTACCGATGTAGTTTATTACGGCATCCCAAATAATGGCTCGAGTGCTGTGCCCGAAAACCAATTGGTGGTAGGCAGCCAAACCTATAATAGCCCGTATTCGGTAGGCTTTAGCGCCAAAAAAGATTCGCTGTCGATGTTAATTCATTGCCCGCCAAATGCCAACTGTATAGGCTTGTTATGGTACAAAAAGAAATAGCGGATACGTGATAGCCGGGGTGAAAAAACTGTAATAAAAAAGCCCCAATGAATATCGGGGCTTTTTGCTTGGGTTATAATTGGTTAGTTAAAAGGGCAGGTCATCTTCGCCGTCGGCACTAAAACCGGCGCCAATATCGGTTGGTTTTAATTGTTTTGGGGCTTCGCCTTCAAAGTCACTTTTGCGGCCCAACATGGTAAAGTTTTCGGCTACAACTTCGGTGGTGTATTTTTTAATCCCTTCTTTATCTTCGAAAGATCGGGTCCTTAATTTTCCTTCTATGTAAACTAATTTTCCTTTTTGCAGGTATTTTGCAGCCACGTCCGCAAGGCCGCGCCACATTACAATATTGTGCCACTCGGTTTGTTCAACTTTTTTGCCATCCTTATTGAATGTTTCTGAAGTTGCTAAGGGGAAACTCGCCACCGCAACCCCGCCCTCTAAATGGCGTATTTCGGGGTCTTTGCCTAAATGGCCGACGAGTATTACTTTATTAATTCCTGACATATAGTTTAATTAGAAAAAGGGAAATTATTTTTAAATGTAAAAAATTTAGTTAAAAATATAAAAATGATTTGAGGCATCGCCAAATTTTTTAAATTTTCTACTTCTGTGTAAAACCATTCTTGTTTTAATTTAATCCCTTTGCTTTTTAAAATTATAAAATTAACCTTCAGGCGTTGGTGGGTAAGGAT
>CAHJXH010000003.1 GCA_903644075.1 Sphingobacteriaceae bacterium
TGAACTGGTATTTAATCCCGAACGGCAGTTTTGCCTTGGCATATAAATTGGCAAATAAAGTATTTTGTATCGCCACACGCTCGTCATACTGGGTAGCCAGGAATGGGTTACGCGCATTTAAACCGTTATCATCAGTAGGGATACGCCTCAGGCTTCCGTCTGGATTATAAAAATCACCATAAGGAGAGTTATTTACAATCTGGGTCCAGTCGGCAGCAATTGGGCTCTCATCTCTTGATGCAAACTGGGCGTTAACACCAAAGATTAAAAATTTAGAGGCCTGGCCATCCAGGTTAACACGGAAACGATAGTTTTTATACTCTGCACCAGCTATGATATTTTGGTTATCGGTATAGTTAGCCGACATGTAATAGCTCATATCCTCTTTCTTACCAGAAAGGCTGGCGGTATAATCCTGGCGTAATCCATTACGAAATACATCCTTAGCCCAATCTTCGGTTTTTCCGGCAAAATAATTAGAGCGCTCGTTTGCTACAAGGCCCAGGCGTTGCAACCATTGATCAACCGGGTCGCCGGTGGCGCCTGTTAAGGCCATCCATTGGGCAACAGTAACACCTGCAGGTAACTGGCGTGGATCTGTAAACTGGTAAGCAGGCAGCGAGGTGTTATTTGCACGCTGTACATCTTCGCGCCAGTTTAAAAAACCTTGTGGGTCATAAACTTTTTGATTATGCTCTAATTGCGCAACACCAACGTTAGCATTTAAAGTAATTATTGGTGAACCATTTACTGAGTTTCCTTTTTTGGTTGTGATAGCCACTACACCAGTAGCCGCTTTTGAACCATAAACCGCTAATGAACTCGCATCCTTCAATACGTCGATAGTTTCAATATCATTAGGGTTAATATCGGCAAGCTGGCCCTGGTAAATAACACCATCCAATATAATAAGTGGTGCTGTATTTGCCGAAAGTGTGGTTTTGCCACGTACCAGCAAATCGCTGCTGGCGCCGCCTTTGGCAGAAGCGCTCATGTTTACGTTAATACCGGCTACGTTACCTTTAAGCAGGTCGGTTACACTGTTTGGGTTTTCGTTTTCAAGCTGCTCGGCTTTAATGGTTGATATAGAACCCGTAACATCCTTTTGGCGGCGGGAGCCGTAACCAATAACTACAACATCATTTAGCTGTTTGGTATCATCCAGTAATGTAACGTTGATGCTGGTTTTGTTGTTAACGTTTTGCTCCTGTGTGCCGTATCCAACACTTGTAAAAACAAGTACTGCATTATTAGCAACGCTGAGGGTGTAACTACCTTTTCCATCGGTTGCTACTGCATTGCTTGTGCCTTTAACTTTTACAGTTACACCCGGTACAGGTAAGCCTTTGCTATCAGAAACTGTACCTTTTACTGTATGGGTTTGCCCATAAGAAAACGTGCAGATTGCCAATAAGAAAGTAATTAGTAAAGTAAGTTTTTTGATCATAATTTATAATTAGAGATTGATAATTGATTAGCAGCCTTTAACTGCTGATGATTAGCACGAAAAAAACCTGGTTAATTTCAATGCACCGACAGATAGCTCTGTCCAGAAGGGTTATTCTGTCATTAAGCGTTACGTTTATTAAAAAGATTAGTGTTTAGTCGTTTACTTGGTGGGGTAAATTTAATGTGCTTTTATGTTAAAAAGCAATAGAAAATCATCATAAATACTTAATAATTAAGTAGTTACAATGATTTTGATACGATTAAATCACAATTAACGAAAACGTTGTAAATTCACTCACAACCCACAGGAACGGGTAATACATGTATTGCGAATTAGCTTACTAATACGCTTGTTGAACAATGAAAAAAATGCAATTATTTATCCACAATAGGTGATTTAAGCAACTATTCGCATCCAAAACCATCTCCAGGCAATCTCCGTCAGCAAATTATGAGTAGGTATTTGGACTGAAAAATGCGCGCAAGCGACAATTTTCCGCTCCCATTTAAGTCGCATTTATCTAAACTTTTCCAAAACTTATTATGATAAAGCCGGGTTACTTAATCATTAATTAAAAATATTAACAACCATGAACGAGGAAAATAAAACACCGGCACAGGGCGAGCCATACACAGAACGCGAGGCTGTACTGGATTTGCAGGACCCCACTACCAAATACCCCAAACCACCATTTGAAGGCCAGTTGCAACCATGGCCGGGGCTTGCCAGCAAGATGAACCCTGTGCCCGATCATGGCGAGAAAAGTTATAAAGGTTCCGGCCGTTTAATTGGACGCAAAGCACTGATTACTGGCGGTGATTCTGGAATGGGGCGTGCAGCCGCCATTGCTTATGCGCGTGAGGGTGCGGATGTTGCAATTAACTACTTCCCTACTGAAGAACCCGATGCACTTGAAGTAATTGCCTTGATCAAAGCCGAAGGCCGTAAAGCGATAGCCATCCCCGGCGATTTACGGGATGAGGCTTTCTGCCAGAAATTAGTTGCGCAAGCTGTAGAGGGATTAGGCGGATTAGATATTGTGGTAAATAATGCAGGGCGTCAACAATCTAATACATCGATACTCGATATATCAACCGAGCAATTCGACTGGACCATGAAAACCAATATATATGCCCCTTTCTGGATTATTAAAGCAGCATTACCGCATTTAAAACCCGGATCAGCAATTATCGGTACCACATCAGAACAAGCATATGATCCATCACCAGACCTGTACGATTATGCGCAAACCAAGGCTGCAACCATGAACTACGTTAAATCATTAGCCAAGCAATTGGGACCAAAAGGAATCAGGGTAAATGGTGTAGCGCCGGGACCGATCTGGACGCCTTTACAAGTTAGCGGAGGTGCCACCCAGGAAAAATTAAAGCAATTTGGCGGACAAACACCACTTGGTAGACCAGGCCAGCCTGCAGAATTAGCTTCTATCTATGTTCAATTAGCCGCAGGAGATGCAAGTTATGCAACCGGCCAGGTATACGGCTCATCAGGTGGAGCAGGACAACCATAATTGAAATAAGTATAAAAGGTAACGGGGATACTAATCCTCGTTATCTTTAAAATAGCTGCTCCGTACCTAAATAGGCATTAATTACACGAATAACCGAAGTACCGATATCCAGTGCTTTACCCTTCCCTATCCCTTTAATAGCGGCCAGCTCTTCGGTTGACCGGGGAAGTTTGCCAGCAATCAACTTAAGCGTTCTCTCGGGCAGGATGGCGTGATCTAAAACTTTTCGTTCTGCGCTGAGTGTTTTCCTCCAGCTTAGCAGATCATCATAAAGTTGCGGGTGAGCCAGTGGCAAGCCATCTGCAGTTTTGGCCCGTTGTACCGTTTTATAACCGGCATCAGCAGCATGCTTAGCAGTTAAATAGGCATCAGGAGTAAATGTTCCCTGTGCAATCAAAAATACAGCGCGCTTGGTCATTAGCAGGTTCAGGCAATCATTCAGTAAGCCAATCAGCTTATCTTCATTAATACTGATCTCCCAGGGAGATGAAATTATGGCATGGATAGCCTTAATAATCAGGTCTGTTTTGGGAATGAAGTAGCCTGCTGCTTTTTGTAAGCGTTCTAAAAAAACAACCCGGTTACTTGTCTTGCCGTTTAATACGTTTACCTCTTGCCGGGTAAAGCGCTCCCCTATTTTGGCTATTTCCTGCAATAAAATAGGTTCAGTTTGCTCGTAATGTTGTTTTAGAACGCCGTCTGGTAAATCGATCAGCATTTTGCCAACCTGTTTCCACTTATGGGTTATGGCCATAAAATTCATCAGGTCTTCAACCAGTCCGCGTTCATACAAATGGACTGACTGATCTAACAATTGCTCATCAGGCGCTTTATCAGCTGCCAATTGCATAAAGTTTATTACCTGGCTATCGGTAATAATATTACGCTGTTGTACAGGCGCATTTAGTATTAACCCCTCTAAACTGCGGCAGCGGCTCAAAGCCACATAAGCCTGGCCATGTGCAAAAGCCGCACTAACATCAACAATAGCTTTATCGAAAGTTAAACCCTGGCTTTTATGGATGGTAATTGCCCAAGCCAGTTTAACCGGAAATTGCGCAAATGAACCGGTATTAGTCTCGGTTATTTTTTGATCTGATTGATTGAGGCCGTATTTGATATTCTGCCAAATTTCGGGCACTAATTGAAATTCGGTACTGTCGTCCGTAAATTCCAGTAAAATAACTTCGCCACTGATAGACTTAACAGTTGCAATGCGGCCATTATAATATTGCTTTTTGCCCGATGAATCATTTTTGGTGAACATTACCTGCGCACCTACTTTCAGTTGAAGGTCTTCATCGGCCGGGTAAGCATCTTTGGGGAAATCGCCGGTAATTACGGCTTTAAAATGATAGAGCGTACCTTCTAATGTATCAAGGCGTTGGCGGTTAATATCAAACACCAACTGATTGTGCGTGGTCAACGTAATATGATCGTCTTTGCTTATCACATCTGTTGCTTGCTGATAACGCTCATTTAGCTTATCAAGCAGGCTATTTTCTAATTGCGCATTCCTGATGCCATTTAAAATATCGATAAACACAGGGTCCGACTGCCTGTAGACTTTGGTAAGTTCGAAAGTCACCAATGGCATCACCCTGAACACCAGGCTATCGAAAAAATAAGGGCTTTGATAATATTCGCGTAAAACCGGCCAATCCTGGTTGGTAACCGGCGGTAACTGGTACAAATCGCCAATCATTAATACCTGTACACCACCAAAGGGACGCGATGATCCGTTTACGCGTTGTAAAGCCCGGTTCACATAGTCAAGCAAATCGGCCCTAACCATACTGATCTCATCAATGATGAGCAGTTCGAGGCATCGTAACAGTTTTATTTTTTCGGGCGAATAGCTGTTTCGGCTCACCTCCTCAGTATCCTCCATTATATTTCCCGGAGATAGCGGGCCGAATGGGATCTGGAAAAAAGAGTGCAAAGTAACCCCTCCGGCGTTTAGTGCAGCCACAGCAGTAGGCGCTACAATAGCCAGGTTTTTACTTACATTATTTTTAATGTGGCGAAGTAGTGTGGTTTTACCAGTACCAGCTTTGCCCGTTAAAAATATGGGCTGATTGGTTTTTTTAACAAAATCTAAAATGAGCGTATCCCTGGCGTTTTCGGTTATCATTGTTGTTTTTAAACCATTCTCTTCCACATAAAAAAGATGTCACCAAATATAATAAAATACTAATATTTTTAGTGAGATTTATTTGAAACATAAAGCTTTAAGAATGACAATGATGCAGGTTGACAAGTAGATTTACTCAGCAATAACCAAATGACTCCACCCCTGCTCGCCGCCTTTTTTGATTTCTTTTTTGCGAATTTCCATCATCTTTTTAACCTTAAGCGCGTAAGCCCAGCAGGTACCCTGCCTAATATCTAACTTGCTTGATAATTGGTATGAAGAGATGGTGCCCTTGCTCGAATACATGAGGTAAACAAGATAAAAAGCTTTATTAATGGGGATGCGGTTATGATGAAATATAGTACGCTGCAAAACAGACTCTTCGTAACTGCATTTGGTACAACGCCTGCCATAGGGCATGCGGCCGGCGCAATAATTGGTATTTTCGCAACGCGAACATTTGTAGCCATCAATCCACTTCAATTCTGCCAGAAATTTATAACAAGTCTCCTGATCAGGATATTTAGCGCTAAATTCTTCGAAGCTCAATTCGGTTGATAAAGCCCTGGCATCCGTAACCTTTTTAATGCTGGTTTTCAGGTTGCTGTTATCTTTCTCGAGCAAAACATTCATTCTCGAAATTTCTTCGGCCTGTATCTCGAGCTGGTTATTTTGTGTCAACAGCTCTTCGTACTGCTGCTCTATTATTTCAGATTGCTGTACTATTTCTTCCGTACGAGCTTTTACCTGGGCTTCCAGTTCTCTATTAATTGAATCTTTCAGTTCAACATTCAACGCCATTTGGTTCAGGATCTCTTCATGAGCTTTATCCTTTTCCTTTCTGAGCAAGCGAACCTGGTCGCCTATGGAGAAGGCGAGGAATACCATTTCGAACATAAAGCCAACGCTTAAACTGTAATGCCCCAGTATACGGCCAACCAGATGATTTACACCCAGTGCGGTTGCCGATTTGAGGATGAAGCTTAGAAACAAAAATGCATATCCAACTACAAAAAACCGCGCAGGTTTAAATCCATTGGCCCAAATCCAGATACCCGTACCGAAGGCTATAATGAGCGGAATAAAATCGACAAACTTATAGATGAAGAGGTTTTTATCGAACAAAAAACAAAATACATAATAAACCGCCCGAAGTACTATTACAACATTGATAAGCACATTTAATTTAGGCGCTTTAATTTTAACCTGTAACAGCGTTTTGGTAAATTCTAAGGCAAACAGGCTGATTAAAAACAGGAACATACCATAGGCATACTCGTTCCAGTTTGGCGAATTGGGCCATAAATATTGAAAGGCAATACCATCAACACTTAACTCGTAAAAACCTACGCTTAAAATATAGAGTGCATAAAACAGGTGCTGCAGCTTTTTAACCGCAATAAACATCAGCAAGTTATGCAGGCAGAAAATGAGGATCATGCCATAAAAAATGCCGAAGAAAAGGTATTCTGTTAAAGCATAATGGATAAAGTAGTTAATGGTGCGGTATACGATAATGACATTAACCCGCTCTTTTGATTTGAGCTTAATGTAATAAGTATACTGTCCCGAAGCTTTATCGAGCAGCTTAAACTCAAAGTTTTTGTGCTTAAAAAGACGGTGATGAAACTGATACGCCGCGCCGGATTGTGCACCGATATAATTACCGGCAGTATCGGGCAAATAAGCTGTAATGTGATTTGTGGTTTGATCAAAAAACTCGATCAGGCTTTCCTTTTGGTTGGGCTGCCCAATTACATTAACCTTAATTTTATACCAGTAAGTAGCCTGGGTATTATAATTCTTGGGGTAGTTTTCGTTATTATCCTGAAACTGCTTGTCGAGTTTTCCCGACCGGATCTGCTCAAATGTGAACTTTTCATCAGTGTCTTCCAGCCACTTTATTTCCTGATGGGTAAAAAGGTGCTCATTAGTTTGTGCAGTAATATCAACCGTTTGTTGCCCAAAGCTTAAGCAGCTATGCAGGCAACAAAATATTAATACAACAAAAAAAGCGCTTTTGCGTAAAGATTCTGGCATTCTTAAAATTTAATCATTCGGGTAACAAAAGGTCTTTACACTTTTACTATAACCGGGCATAAATGGTTGCCGTAATATTACTACATTTTGAAAATACTTGTTAAATAATACTATTAACATAAAAGACACTGCTCTTAGATGAGCAGTGTCTTTTTTTAATATAATTTAACCAGATCGTATTAGTTTAACACTACATTATGGTGAGTATAATTAGTCCAGCATAGGAAACTTACGTCGCCGCCTGGCAGCCCGTCGCTATCTGGGTTGTAATGGCTTTGTATATAGTTAGTTGCTGTAGTGTTATAATGCCTGTCGGCACTGTTAATACCCGGCCATATTTTGCCCGAAACGGTACAGTTGGTACATGTAGGTGGGTTTGACAAAGTATTTGTATACCATTTGTACTGATAGTTATAACCTGCCAGCAAACGGCTGCTACTAGCCGTATAAATTGAAAGATCGCCCTGGATGCCTGCAATGTTTGCTGCATAACTTAAGCCGGTAAGCGAGTACTGGAAATGTACGCAATCATTATGGCTGCCGCAAATTTCATTAGGCATTGAGCCATCAGTGTTAATGTCTAAAGGCAACACGGTTTTAATCAGGTTCTCGCCATTATTATAAATAGTTTGGTCGTCTTCAAACACACCGATGGCCATTTCTGCATAACCCTCAGAAATATCCCAGTTATTGTGATAACCCGGATCTGTAGCGTGTACAACATACTGGTTTAACAAGCGGTTTAAGAAGGTAACAAACTGAGTATTTTCGGCAGTAGTCCACCCTCCGGCCGCACCAGTAGTTGGCTGGTAGTATTTAATAATTTCTGCAGCCGCTGCAAAGGTTGGTGCAGCCCATGATGCTTCGAGCGATGCCTGGTGGCTATTATCGCCGGTAACGCTCATGGTTCTGAAAGCGTTTGCCCAGCCATCTAAAATTTGTTTTGCTGTAATGGCATAAGAGGCAGTACCTGTTTTTGCCCAGCGTAGCGCCAAAGCATATGAAAGCAGTGCATCACCTTTAAAGCTCGTTTCATCTGGTGTTATCACGCCTCCGGCTACACCAACAGTTGCTTTGTAATTACCGCTTGGGCTGTGTGTATTGCAATAGTTAAGCACATACTGGTAAGCAGCAAGGCGGTCGGCATCGCCAGCGTTTGCCTGGTTGGCTATAATATCCAGGCTTTGCTGCGTGTTTAGGATACCGGGGTGTATAAATATTGTGGCTGTTGCAGCCAATGCATTGGCCTTATTGGCCGCATCAAGTTTGGCAGACGGTTGGGCGGCCATATCTTTTTTGGTACATTTTACCAATAATAGGCCTACCATCAATACCGCGATTGTAGTGATAATTGAATAGGAAAAATTACGTGTTCTCATTTAAGTTCTGTTTAATGGTTAGTTAAATATCCCTCTCCTGCAAACAGTTATAACGATACGACATGCCGTTCTTCAAATCAAATAAAGCATACCCGCTTTAGGGGAAAACGGACTTACAAAAGGTAAAATTGGTTAACTGAATACAAGAAAGATTCGGGAACTAATTTATAAACATAAATCATAAATAACTGATTATTAATTAGATAAATCAAAATCAATACATATAAAACACAAGTTATTTTGTACTGAAAAAGCACGCATAACCAACCCAAATGATTTTGTTGAAATGAAAAATTTATTTGCTGATACACCTTGTTCGCATATTTCCTTTTAAGAAAAATGCCATTTAAATAGTATACTTGAATTATAAATACAAACAATGTCAGCCTTAGAAAGATCATTTATTGAAAAAGCGCATGAGTTTAGTGCCTTACATCAGCATCCCGGCCTATTTGTGATACCCAACCCTTGGGATGCGGGTTCGGCAAGAGTATTGGAGACTATGGGTTTTAAAGCAATGGCAACCACAAGTGCAGGCCTTGCTTACACGCTCGGTAAGCCAGATGGCCATGCTTCTATAAGCCGTGATGAAACATTTATCAATGTAGAAAGCATTGTTAATGCGACTAATCTGCCGGTTTCTGCCGATTTAGAGAACGGTTACGGTGATGATCCTGAAACCTGTGCCGAAACAATTATACTTGCCGCCGCTACAGGCCTGGCCGGTGGTTCTATTGAGGACGCGACTGGTAACCCGGGCAATCCTATCTATGAATTTGAACTATCTGTAGAGCGTGTGAAAGCTGCCGTTGCTGCAGCTAAAAGCTTGCCACATCCATTTACATTAACAGCCAGGGCCGAGAACTTAATTTATGGCCGGCCAGATTTAGCTGATACCATTAAAAGACTACAAGCTTATGCCGAAGCCGGTGCAGACGTATTATTTGCCCCCGGATTAAAAACAAGCGAAGAAATTGAAACCGTAGTGAAGGCCCTAGCGCCACACCCGGTTAACGTAATTATGGGCATTGCCGGGACGAATTTTTCGCTCTCGATGTTGGAAGATTTAGGTGTAAAACGTGTAAGCCTGGGTTCAACCCTATATCGTGCTGCTTATGGCAGCTTTTTGGGAGCGGTAGCAGAAATAATGGAAAAAGGCACTTTTGATTATGCAAACAAGGCTAAACCTTATAAAGACATGAATGAGTTATTTGCTAACTATAATAACTAACCATGCTGCAAAACCGCGTTGATCCCAGAGGAAATATCATAGCCACCAGCGCCCGGGGCACATGGATGGGTAATCGTGGCCAGTTACACGATCACGGAAAAACTATTCTACGCCCGTTTAAGTTGAAGGCATGGATTACCTGTGTGCTGCAATATAAGAACCGGCACCGGCAGGTAATGGCACCGGGATTGTATACCGAACTATTTTTCGTGGACGAAGCCACTGCCTTTGCGGCCGGGCATCGCCCCTGCTTTGAATGTCGGCGCGAAGATGCCAAAAAGTTTAAAGCAGCGTGGCTAAAAGGTAACCCAGAATATGAGTTTAATGACAAGACAGGCATAGGCAAAATAGATGACATCATCCATACAGAACGGATTGACAAAAACGGCCACAAGGTTACCTTTGAAGCAGATCTCAAAGATTTACCAGATGGCACCTTTATTGAGCTGAACGGCGAACCTTACCTTTTGGCCCATAAACACATTTATCAATGGACAGCTTTTGGTTATAAAGAAGGCAACCTATTAACCGTTAACGACAAGGTAACCGTACTTACTCCCAAGTCTATTATTAATGCATTTTATGCTGGGTATCAACCCCAAATGCCTATCAATTATTAAAGCAAATTGCCATTGGCATCGGTAGATAATATATTGCTCATATAATCAAAGAATGGGCGCATGTTTTTGAATGCTTGATTGGCTTCATTCAGGAATGATGGAGCGAGCACCTCTTTATCAGTAAAGCGTTTGATCAATAAAAACTGTTTATAGCGTAACAGATCTATAGCTTCGTCATCGGCAGCAAAGCCTTGCGGGGTTGTTTTTAGTTGTTCGCCTTGTAAGGTGCCAAATGTTGTGATGAATGTATCTGCATTGAGGATTTTTCTAAGCGGGATAGGATCATAACTGACCTCTTCGCGAATACGTTTTAAATCACCCGTATTAGGGTTACGAAAACCGCCAATAACAAAGTTATTACCGGGTTCAATGTGGAAATAGTAACCGCCCCTACGCTGTTTGGTTGCACGTTTAAAACTACCGCTCCACCATTGCTTATACGGCGTTTTATCGGGCGAGAAACGGGTATCTCTATAAATACGGTACAGGCTCTTTTTACCTGATGGCGTTTCGATCAGATCATGACTATTGAGCTCGGCCAGTAGTAAATCGGCGAAGTTTTCAATATATGCCCGCTCTTCCAGAAACTCATCTTTATGGGCATTAAACCAATCCCGGTTATTGTTTTGTGCTAATACTTTTAAAAACTTCAGGCTCGATGCAGGTAAACTTGACATAGTACTACAAAGAAAGTGAATCTATGCCATAGGATTTATCTGTACCGTGTAAAGCTTTATTAATGCACATTATTGTAATTGGCTGCCTCGGTTAAAACATCCAGCAGGGCTTCTATTTTTAACGGCTTTGGCAAGTAAAAATTCATACCGATGTTAAGACATAAGTCTTTATCCTCCTGCATGGCATTGGCCGTCATGGCAATGATAATGGGTTGTTTCTCCACATTATTACGGATCATTTGGGTGGCCTCTAAACCATCCATTTCGGGCATTTGGATGTCCATCAATACCACATCGTACTCGTTTAATTCCATCATGGCCAAAAGCTCTACACCATTGTTGGCAATGTGAGGTTCATAACCAAGCTTATGTAATATCCTGACAATCAGTTTCTGGTTAATCAAATTATCCTCTGCAATAATAATCCGCATGGGGTATTTCTCAGAAAACTCAATGCTTAATAAAGCTTGTACAGGTTCTACCTTTTGAGGTTCGCTGGCCTGGCTTAACGCCATTTCTATTACCTTGCACAAATGCTGCTGTTTAACCGGTTTGGTTAGTACTGATGCAAACAGATCGGGGTACTTGCCCTTGGTTTCGTCACCAATTGAGCTGAGCAAAACAATGGGCAGGGTACTATTTTTCTCTTTAATCAGTCGGCTCAATTGTACGCCATCCATTTCGGGCATTTGCATATCGCTGATCACCAAATCAAAAGATTGACCAGCAAGTATCTCTAAAGCCTCGCTGCCCGATGATGCCATCACCGGGATTAAGCGCCATTGCTCTAACTGCACCTTCAATATTTTACGATTGGTGGCGTTGTCATCAACCACTAAAACACGCTTATTTTCGTGCCCCTCCATGGTGTATTGTACAACAGTTCGCACAGTCTGCCTGCTAATTTCGGCCTCAATAGTAAAATGAAACGCGGTGCCCACTCCCATCTGGCTTTCTACAATAATATTGCCTTGCATTAAATGCACTAAACGTTCGCAAATGGCCAGGCCCAAACCACTGCCGCCATACTTACGGGTGGTTGATGAATCGACCTGAGAAAAGGCCTGGAACAAATGAGCTATCTTATCTTTTGGGATACCTATCCCCGTATCACGTACTTCAAAGGCCAGTTCCAGCTTCTGGTCATCAGCACGTTTCAGCAAACTCACGCCTAAAAACACTTCGCCTTTGCTGGTAAATTTAATGGCATTACCTATCAGGTTAATTAAAACCTGTTTTAAACGCATACTATCAGCTACCAGTTGTAGCGGCACTTCATGATCAATTTGATAAACCAGATCAAGGCCACTGTGCGCAGCTTTACCCGCAAACATATCCATCACCTCTTCGATGCATTGTCGCAGATCAAAATCGTGCGGATCTAATTCCAGTTTGCCCGATTCTATCTTCGAAAAATCGAGAATATCATTAATTACATTGAGCAGCGTTTCACCGCTTCGCTGTACGGTTTCTACATACTCGCGCTGTTCGGTATCCAGATTAGTATCGTGCAACAGTGATGCCATACCCAAAACACCATTCATCGGCGTGCGGATCTCGTGGCTCATCGTAGCCAGGAAAACACTTTTGGCCTGGTTGGCTTTCTCGGCTTCCTCACGGGCTATGTGTTCCTGCTCCTTTTGCAGTTTCAATTCTTCGTTTAGGATTTGGAATTCTTCCGATTGAGCCTGTAATTCTTCTGACTGTACCTGCAGTTCTTCGTTCAATGATTGTAATTCTTCCGAACGGTAATTAAGCTTGTAGATAAAGGATTTAAGGGTTGATTTAAGCAGGTTAAAATCGTTATAAAGCTTCTCAATCTCAATGCTGTTCGGCATAATGCTATTTTCCGATTTCAAATCTTTAATATCTTCGAAATCAGATTTAATAAATGCCTCCATTTGCTTATTTAACTCCTTTATATCGCGCGTCAAAAAGCGCGGAAGAATAAGGCTAATGGTTAAAATGATAATAAGCAGCACCAGCGATACAGCAATGAGCACCATGGTAAAGGTAAATTGCAGCTGGTTGGTTATGTTGCCGGCCTCGGCTCCTGTAATGGTATACTGCTGTTCGAACCTGTTAATATTGTCCAGAATACGTGGCACAACTCCATCCTGCTGGCCGATACCCAACTTTTCAGAATAGTTAACCAGCTGGGCAAACCTGGTTTTATAATTAATTAACGCATCATAGCTTTTACTATTGGCAGGCGTTTTTTTAATCAGCACATCTATCTGGCTAAAAAACAAAGTGGCATACTCGCTTCTGCCGCGTAGCATATAGTCTTTTTCATGCCGCCTCAATTGCAGAATATCGTATTTGGCTACCGCGCTCGAATCTTCTATCCAGTGTGCAGATTTACGCATCTGCCCTTCCATTCCATAGTCTTCAAACCCTTTATTGTAATAAAGCTTTTTCAACTCGTTGCCCAAGGCCAAACTATGTGCGCTAAGGTCAATCAGGCCATCTAACTGTTCATTAATATTAATATGGTTCAGATTGGCCTTCTGCTTTAAATTACGCAGATGATAGGTTATCGTTTTTTGTAGCAACAGAAACTGATCGACATCCAATTGGTTACCCGACCGGTAAAATATGGGCGAATGGAAACCCGAAAGCATAAACTTTTGCAAGTAACCGGTACTCTCCAAATACTGGATCTGAATATGGGTAAGATCGGCAGTAAACAAGGTGAGTTGCTTCTGTTTATGATTAATAAACAGGTAAGATATTACCCAAATTAAGATAACCGCAATAAAGGAAAAGAAGCTTAAAAGCAACCTTGCCTTAAAAGATTTTAGAATTGTAAGATTAAATATTCGCACGGTTGAATGATACGTAAAACACGCACCCTGGATGTTAGAGATATATTAAATTTATGTAATGATTAACCCCCTCTTCCTTAATTTTGAAAAGGGTTCTCACTATGCCACGCTATAATACTTTAACCCTAATATGCCCACCATGATCAACAGCATAAAAAAAATCTCCTTCCAGGAAACAGGTTGATGGAGCCAAACAACTTCGGTAAGCTTTAATAAAGCCAGGGTTACTGCCGTCCACACGGCAAAGGCGGTAGCGGTTGATAGTTGCTTAATGGCCAGTGAGAAGAAATATACGTTGGCTATACCAAAAACAATATACCCGATGAGCGGAGCTATGATCAGCAAACCCGAATCTTTATAAATGTTGGCCCAGCTAAGTAATTTGAAATTCCCGAAGTTGAGGTACTTAACCGAATAAGTCCAGGCGGTTTCAAATACGGCAGCAATTATTAAATAGATCCAGGCCAAGTTTTAAATATTAGGGTAAATTTTGTTTTACGGTATTGGTCGAATAAGCTTTTTGCAACTTATACTTATTGTATCTAAGCTTAATGGGCGCTTTATTCCACCACTTGGCCGCCCGTTTCATCGCATCGGGGCGCAGGTTATAATACCTCTTAAACCAGTTATATTTTAACAGTTTTTGCTCATCAAAACGCTTTACCGAGAAAGCATGTTGCAGAAAATAATCTTTCGGGTAATCATAGCCTAACCCCCAGTTCTCTGGCTTGTTTCCCGGCGCGTAGCCTGGGTTATAAACTGTTTTAAATAGATAATCCCAAATGGAAAGCTTGGTACCAAAATTGGCATGGAACACTTCCTGATAATTAGCATGATGCCATAAATGCAATTCGGGTGAATTAAAGAAATATCTTAGCTTACCCATTTTCACATTTACATTGGCGTGGATAAACATACCGAACATGGCATCAATTAATGCTTTAATTGGCACCACCTCGGGCGCTGCTCCTAATAAAATAATGGGTGCAAATTCGATGGTTTGGTTAATGATGATCTCTACCACATGCGAGCGCGAACCCGCTAAAAAATCAACCTCTTTACCCGAGTGGTGTGCCTCGTGTGTGCGCCAGAAGAACTTGTTACTATGCTGAAAACGATGGAACAGGTAGATATACAGATCGTGGATCACCACAAAAAATAACACCTGCACGGCCAGCGGCCAGTCTTTCACAAACTGGAAATGCGACCAGTTAAAATGGTGCTGCAGCGGCGCAATAATGTAATCGAAGATGAGGATTTTGAGGAAATAACTTTGGATAATGGTATACCATACCAGATCAATCCAAAAGCCTTCCCTAAAAAAGGGAAGGCCTTTACGGTACGGACTGATCCGCTCCCAGGCAATGATAAATATCACCCAGCAAACCAATATAGTAGTGGTTATTGTTAAAAGTTTCTCTTGCGGCATTCTTAAATAACCGGTTTTACTTTATACTCCGGGCTGATGTTTACGCGCAGGCGTTTCATCGGGCCAATTTCTGATTCATATACTTTTTTCACACCGTCGCCCGCTGCAATTTCCACATCACGGATATCGCGCACCATGCGTTGAAATCCTTGTGGCTCAACAGATGCGGCATGGTCTGATCCCCACATGGCGCGATCAAGCGTAAAGTGTCTTTCAACAAACGTTGCTCCCATCGCAACAGCAGCAACTGTGGTAGCCAAACCGGTTTCGTGGCCAGAGTAACCGATTGGGATACCTGCATATTTAGCTTCCAGAGTCTGGATCATTTTAAGGTTCAGTTCTTGTGGCGGGCATGGATAAGCTGAAGTGGCATGAGCGATAAACAATGGATAATTGGCATCAAATGCATTAATGTAAGCCATGGTATCCTCAATCTCTTTCATGGTTGACATACCGGTTGAAAGCATCAGCGGTTTACCGGTTTCCAGGATGCGCTGTATCAATTCGAAATCTGTTAAAGAAGCCGAAGCCAGTTTGTAGATAACTGTATCAAAACGCTCCATAAAATCAACCGAAGGTGCATCCCATGCAGATACAAACCAATCGATACCTAATTTTTTACAGTACTGATCGATAGCTGCATATTCGGCAATGCCAAACTCAGTTTTGCGTTTATAGTCGATATAAGTTATGCGGCCCCAGGGAGTATCACGCATTAATTCCCATTGGTCTTTAGGTACACAGATCTCCGGTGTGCGTTTCTGGAATTTCACCGCATCCGCTTTGGCAGCAACAGCTTCGTCAATCAACTGTTTAGCAGTCTCTAAGGAGCCATTGTGATTAATACCAATTTCGGCAATAATATAGCATGGATAACCTTTACCAATTACACGGCCATTGTTTAGGGTAATGGTGCCGTCTTTAACTACCACATTGTTTTTAGAGTCGATTATCAATTCTGCAAACTCACGGAAACAGCCTTCGCCGCCTTTGGCTTCGCAAACCAGGTCGGCATGCGCTTTTACGTAAGGCAATGCATCAGCCGGGCAGGCGGTTAAACCGGCCAGCAGCATAATTTCAATATCATTATAATCATCACCGATATAGGCAACTTCATGTGGCTCCAAACCTAACCTGTTACAGATCTCTTTAAATATCTCGGGTTTATCTTTAACCCCAAGGTGCAGTTCGGTGATCTGCAATTTCTCGGCACGTTTAATTACTGAGGGCGAACGTTCGCCGGTAATAATACCGGTATCAACACCCGCATATTTGCGCAGGCGTTCTACACCCATTCCATCACGGATGCTGAATTTTTTTAGGTTTTCACCCAACTCATCATAATAAACCCCCGCGTCGGTTAATACGCCGTCGCAATCTGTAAGCAGTAATTTAATGGCTGATGCCTTCTGTTTTAAAATTTCGTTTATCATAATTCAAAGTTTAAATTGCTGTCCAACCGCCATCAACTACCAGGTTTGCGCCCGTCATGTAAGCCGAAGCCTCACTTGCCAGGAATATCAAAGCGCCCTGGTAATCATTGGCCTTTGCCATGCGGCCCAGTGGTGTTTTGGCCGCATAATTTTGTATAAAAAATTCGTTCTGATTATTCTCTACTCCACCCGGCGAAAGCGTGTTTACCCTAACGCCTTTATGCCCCCAGTAGGAAGCGAGGAAACGGGTGAAATTGATTACCGCTCCCTTGGTTACCGGGTATGCTGCCGATTTATAAAAGGTTTGTTCGCCGCACTCGTCACGGTATATCGACTGATCGGGACCAACCATGCCATAGGTAGAGGCAATATTGATGATACTGCCGTTCTCCTGTTTAGCCATTACCGAACCCAATACCTGCGAACACAGAAACACGCCGGTTATATTGACATCGATTGACTGCTGAAAGGCTTCCAGCGGATAATTCTCGAAAGCCGAAAGCTCCTTAGCCATCACCGGGTTCTCGAACATATCGTTGATGGCCGCATTGTTCACCAGCACATCAATGGTTCCGTATTTCTCAATTACCGCATCCCTCAGTTTTTCTATCGATGCTTTATCGGTCACATTTAAGGCTATGCCTAAATGATTATCTCCGAGTTGGGCTGCAAATGCAATAGCTGCTTCTCCGTTGATATCGGCAACTATAACATTGGCACCGGCATTGGCCAGAGCTTCGCAATGCTTTTTACCGATGAGGCCCAGTGCCCCGGTAACGATGGCTGTTTTATTTTGTAATGAAAACAAATCCATCCTACGCCTCGGTAACCGCTTTAGGTTTAATATTGTAATTGCTCACCTTGCGGAACACCGCTTCCAGCACCTCGCCCTTTAAATAGCTTTTTACATCGCCGCTTAAAATAGCTTCTTTAACTATCGGCAATACTTCGTGGTAAGCAGATAAGGTATAAGCAATATCCTGACTGGTATGGCTGTAGCACATGTTATGGAAACCGGCCCAAAGCACACCGCGTTTAATCATTTCCTGTTGCATCAGGGTTTTCAATTCTAACCCATTGCCTGCCTGCGGCGTAAAAGTCACCATGGTTCGGCAGTTAAAACCGATACATTTGGTGTATTGATCCATACCGAAAACTTTGGATAGTTGATTGTAACCATCTTTCAATAAAGCGCCCTTATCGTTGAGGTATTGCGGTACATTTTCATCGCGCAGTTCATTTATCGTAGCAATACAAGCTGCCAGTGATAAAGCCTCGCCGCCAAATGTGGTATAGCTGAAAACTTCATTATTGAACAGCTCCATTACATCGGCACGGCCGGTTAATAAAGCTATTGGCATACCGTTAGCGCATGCTTTAGAGAAAACAGCCAGATCAGCCTTTACATTGAAATACTCCTGTGCGCCACCCAATGCGATGCGGAAACCAGTCCACATTTCGTCGAAGATCAGCAGCGTGCCGTTGGCTTTACATACTTTGGCCAGCTCCTGCAAAAAGCCGGGTTTCGGGGCTTCGAAAATAAAAGGTTCCAGTATCAGTGCAGCTACGGTTTCATCAAGTGCAGCTTTAATAGATTCTATATCGTTATACTCGAAAGTATAGGTCATGTCCTGAATAGCTTCGGGGATACCGGCATTACGGCTGGTGATGCCGATGTACCAATCGTGCCAGCCGTGGTAACCGCAGCAAAAAACCTTATCGCGACCGGTAAAGGCACGCGCCACACGGATAGCTGCAGAGCATACATCTGCACCTGTTTTAGCTATCTTAACAGCTTCGGCGTTGGGGATAACTTCCTGCACCAACTCTGCCAGTTCAACTTCCAGCGGGTGCATCAGTGAAAAAGTGATGCCATCTTCCAATTGACGGCGGATAGCCTCGTTAACCACAGGGTAAGCATAACCCAATGAAACCGGCCCTATTGCCGCATTAAAATCGATAAACTCATTGCCATCAGCATCCCAAACGTGCGAGCCTTTACCTTTTACCAGGTATTTAGGTGCTACACCTTTTGTAAACTGACCGGGCCCTTTAGCTAAAGTTTGCGTAACGGGTTTTTGCACCTTTAAAGCGCGCTCATATATTTTATCAGATTCGCTGATGATCGGGTAATTATTAGTCAACTGGATCTTGTTAGCCATAATACTTTATTCTGAAAATTGAGGAGTTAAAACTGGTGGTTGCTGGTAGCGGGTTTTATAGCCCAGTACCTTTTCGGCTATTTGCTTGCCTGTAAAGCCTTCGTGCTGCAACACAGCGGGTAGTAATGCGGGCTTAAACCATTTTTCGTTTAGGGCGATAGGCAATACTCTAGCCATGGTACCATACTTCAAAAACACTTCGGCCACAATGCTATAAAGGCCCCCGGTAAGGAAATGATCTTCGAGGGTAACTAGCAGCTTGCTTTGCGCTGCCGCGTTTAGTATCGCTTCTTCGTCAACCGGTTTCAGACTGCGCATGTTGATAAGGCCAACTGACAGACCTTCGTTTCTGAGTATCTCAACAGCAATTAATGCCTGCTCGAACAATAGACCATAAGTCAGTATGGTTACGTCTGCTCCCTCGGCAACTATCTCGGCTTTGCAAAACTCATAAGGCGCATGCACATAACCGGTTTGGCGAGTGTTGATGCGGGTATAAGCCGGGTCTTCCGATTCCCAGATCTCGGGCAGCATTTTAATCAGATCATCCTCATCTGCCGGGGCAAATACCGTCATATTGGGGATGCCACGCATGATGGAAATGTCTTCGATAGCCTGATGGGTTGGCCCGTTGGCATCTGATAAAAAGCCTGGTATAAAGCCGCTTAGCTTAACCGGCAGATCGGCAATGCCAACATCAGTACGTACAAACTCGAAAGCGCGCATGGTTAAAAATGCTGCCAATGCGTGCACCACAGGGATGCGGTTGCGCAAGGCTAAACCGGCTGCTGCGCCTATCATGGTTTGTTCGGTAATACCCGTATCTATAAAACGCTTGCCTAATATACCGGGCAGGTTGCGCACCAGGGCGCGGTTCTCGGCCGTCATCACAATAATTTGCTCGTCGGCTAAGGCTGTTTGGGTTAATAGTTCTTCGTATGTCATACTATCTGACAATTAAAGTTTCGGATGTTAATGATGTGATGTCGTGGCCATGAAGTTCCATCAACAGATGAGCTACCTCTTCGCCGGAGAAATTGCAGAACCAGCGATCGGCACGTTCCTGGATGCTTGGTAAGCCCTTGCCCCTGATGGTATCGGCTATAATTACGCTTACTTTTCCTTCCTTAAATGAGTAATTAGAAAATGCATCATGAAGTGCCACAAAGTCGTGCCCATTGATACGTTTTACCGATGCTCCGAAGGCTTCGAACTTATCAGCCAACGGCTCCAAAGGGATCAGATCTTCGGTGCGCACATTGGCCTGAAAATGGTTGCGGTCTACCACGAAAATCAGGTTATCTAACTTGTAAGCATTGGCCACAAGCAAGGCTTCCCAACAGGTACCTTCGTTCAACTCGCCATCGCCCAAAATGCAGACAACCTTATTATCGCCACCGCTTATTTTAATATCCATTGCCACACCCATAGCCACCGAAGGCAGGTGACCTAAAGAACCCGAATGGAACTCTACTCCCGGGATACGTGTATTTGGGTGCCAATAAATATAATCATCGATGGAAAGGTGTTTCTCTAAACGTTCTTTATGAATTAAGCCAAGTTCGGCCAATGTGCCGTACAGGGCAGGTACATCATGCCCTTTTGATAAAAAGAAATAGTCGCGTTCCGGATCGTATAAATTGGCTTGGGTGATGTTTAAGAACCGGCCATACAAATACACGATCAGATCAACCGCCGAAAGTGATGCCCCTGTAAAGCAGCCTCCACCGGTTGACATGCGTACAATATGTTCCCTCACTTTTAGGGCTATTGCCTCTAATTCCTGATCGTTATAATTATTTTTCTGCACTGTGTATTAGGTTATAAGGTGTTATACAGTTTGTAAAGGAACCTGCCTGGTTTGCCCGGATGCAATGGTTTTTAACTCATTTAAATGATTGCGATACCAGTTTACACCGGCATACTGCGCATTGAGCTCATAGATCTCGGGCTTACGCTGAAGCAGATCGAGAATGTCCTGGCAGGAGAAGTTATCGCGGGTTCGGTAGAGTTCTTCAAATACACGCTTGATGAATTGATAATCCTCCGGATAATCAATGGTAAAGCGGTGCGACATCGAGTAATTCAACCCCGTTTGCCACTCCACATTACCTATTCTGAATACCTCCGGGTTTTCCCAGATGTAAGGCGTGGTATGTTCTAATTCTAAAGGGCGTGTTGCGCCATCCCATGCTTTTTGTAAGCAGGCCATGGTCATGATCTCTACATCATTACCATCGGGATGGGTGGCAGGATGGAGGTTGCTCACATAATCAAACTTGCCCCTGTTATTAAAGAAATAATCGAGCACATCGTCTACAATCCGTGGGTCAATCAGCGGGCAATCAGACGGGATCTTCAATACCACATCGGCCTCAAATAACCTGGCTGCTTGGTAGTGGCGTTCGAGTACATTATCGAGGCTACCCCTGTAATAGGGCACTTTCAGCAGTTTAGCTTCTTCAACTATCACATCATCCTCGGCAGTATCCGATGTAGCAATAATCACAGTTGCACGGTGCCTGATAATGAGTAAGCGCTCTATCATGCGGGCCAGTAAACTTTTACCCAGCAAGGGCATTATTACCTTACCCGGCAAACGGCTCGAAGCCATACGGGCCTGAACAATAATTACTACTTTCTCTGCCATAACCACTTATCCTTTATGTTTTAAAAAAGCACTTCCGCGTATTCGCGGCGTGCTTTTTTACGCTGTACCAATAGTAATTGAGGGTTGAAATCAGCCTTGTTTCCTTTATAGTTTACAAACCTCCTGCACAGGCTTGCGATATTTTTAGCCGACTGACCTTCGTTCTGCACAGGGCAAAGTTGTTTCAGATCATCAACATCAAACCACGAATGCACTTTCTTACCCAGGGCAATGCCGGTATAAACTACAGTTGAATATTGGGTAATCAGCTCACAGCAATTGGCAATCATGTGATTGGTATTGCCTGCCCTGAAAACCATTGTACCAACCGGTGCATACTTGCGGATCTCGCGCTCTGCCCTTTCAAAATTTTCGTTAGGGTGCAGTTTAAAAAGCAACTGCCTGCCTGCTGCCAGTTTTACCGCCTTTTTAATAAAAGCAGGGCGGTTTTCTATACGATAGGTTTCGCGCATATCTGTAGTGGCAACCATTACATAATCGCGATACGGGAAATCATTATCTAAAAACTGCTCAATGTCATCATAATTAGGCATGCCGGTAACTACAATCTTGTTTGCCGAGGTACCATTTTTAGTAAAATATTGTTTGTACCCTTTAGAGGCAGCACAGTAAACATCACAAATATCTGATGAGCCGTTTAACGAGGTATTACCACATGCAGCTGTGGGTAGTTTTGAGGCTTTAACTATTTTACTAAACCAGGTGTATTTATCAATCATACCCTCTTGCACCCATACGGTCTTAAATTGCTGCATGCGTATGGGGATCATCATATCTGAGCAGTAAACCACCAGATCATAATTATTAAGTTTGGCCTTATAGTCTATCTGTAAACCATGGTTGTTTAAGTAAGCCTCAGATTTTTCTCTGAAAGGCCTGGCTATAATTGTACCGTTAAATAAGCGGGTCTGATTAGCAAAATAATCAAGCCATTTCCAATCTGTAAATAACTGGCTAAACCAGCAGTCCATATCAGGCAGCTCATTTGCTATCTGATGCATTTGAGAGGTTTGGTTTAATGAACCGGTAATAAACAATACCTTTTTCTTCATGTGCCCGGGGGTATAAGCTTTGGTTTCAACAGTGCTATTACAATAAAATTGGTTGGTAACATCAATAGTTACACAAACCCCATTTTTCTGATTGATTAAAAGTAAACGGGCAATCTTTAAATAATAAGAAGTTAAGATTATCAAATTATGAAGTACATTAAATAGATGTTATGACTACTCTGCCTTAGCATAATTTTTAGCATTTGTGGTTAGGAAATCCCTCAATACCACCAACTTATCGGTATTAATAAGGTCAACTCCACAGCTTAATAATTCTTTCCACACGGTTTCATTTTCTGGCGAAGCCCACAGCCTAACTTTTTTGCCGAACTTGTGGGCTATCACTACAAATGCGCATAAACGGTCGCGTTCCAGAGGCGGCATTACCCCCTCTCCTTTCCACTTTAGTATTCTCGAATATTTGCAGCTGGCGGTTTGGTAAACATTTTTTGACAGCGTATCCTGCCTTACCCGCATCAGGTCTTCATCTATAAAAGCCAGGCGGCTCTGCTGGCTTTTTAGTAGTGCATAAGGTTTGTGCCCGGTTAATACAACGGTGATCTGGCGTTGAATAAATTCTCCTGATTCATATCCTGAAATGATGGATCTGTATTTATCTAGCAGTACTTCTAATGCCTGGTAGGTTTTGTCAGCGTCTGATTTAATATCAATCATCAGCATTACCGGGTAGGCCGGGCAGGCTATTTGATTTTTACCTGCAATGCAATCTGCAAGCGGTTGGAAGTAAAGGCGTTCGAGTGTTTTTTGTTTTTTGAAGATGGGCAGCATATGGGCCACCACCAAATTGCCGCCACGCAAATAAATATCAGCTTCAACATGGGTGTAGCCATTGTCTAATGCATCATACAGCGGGCGTTTATGCCAATAGTCGTTATGGGCAAAAGCGTTTACGAGAGAATAATTTTGGGAGTCGGCTTTATGGCTGATCAAAATCAGCAGCGGGAAGAGGAATAATTTGAGGTGCTTCAGACAATGCTTTGCTTGCTGCATCATTTATAAATTATACAGCAAAGCTACAGCCTCAATATTTCCAAATTATTAGGTTTTGGTAAAGTGTTGTTATACTTATTGTTAAGTTGCCCGTATAATATTAAATGCGCCTACAAAAACAGCATTTAAAGTGCGGATACAAGAATTTTTAAATCCGCCGCCTTGGGCGTTTTGCTTTTTCGGGTGCAAAATTATTGTTACGAACAACTCTTTTGTATGCTGGTGGCGCTTGTTTTTCCTCAACCAGGTTTACTTTAAGCTCACGGTCGCCCATTTCGGTGCCATCGAGCGCAATAATCGCGTTTTGAGCTTCGGCAAGTTCAAGCATTTCTACAAAGGCGTAGCCTTTACAAATACCCGTTGCGCGGTCGCGCACAATCTTAATTGTACTTACATCACCAAAAGGCGCAAAAAGCTGCACAATCGCAAGCTCTTCTGTGTGTAAAGGAAATCCTCCTATAAATATTTTTACCATTTGCTTAGGTTGCAAAGTTAGAGAATCTTCTGCGATATGCATAACCATACTTCCATAAACAATACTCATTAATTTTAGGCAGCTTTACTTTCTGATGAATTAAACAACGAGAATATCTTGAGAACGGTTGGCACACCAACTGTAATAACTGTTAAATATTTGATGAGCGTTGTATAAGCCTCCTGTTGCGAAGCAAAAAGGAAAACCAGCACCGCTACAATTAGTATAACCAGCGGCATCCGTAGCTTACCCCAGTTGCCGTTGTCTTTAATCTGTCGTTGTATCTGCATAGCTTCTGTATTACCAATAGCGGTAAGAATAAAATTACGGAACCCATGATTAAAAATCTTTAGTATTCCGTATTCGGGAACGATCAATCCCTTACAGATCAACAGGATGAGGTTGTAATCATCATAGGGATTAACCAAACCATCTTCGGCCAGGTCGTACAGCAAAAACTTTTCTTCTTTAGTTAGCGACTGCCATATGTACATATAAAAGTAATGTGCTGTAATACCCAATTTTATAGACAATGAATCTACTTCAGGGTCATCCTTATCTTTTTTCTTTTCTTCATTTATGAGATCAAGAACCGGTTTCGCCATTTTTTTAAGGAAATGGCCGCTCCTGGTTTCATACATCAAAATCTTTTTCCAGGCGGGGTCTTTCACATCAATCAACACCTCCTCACTAATCAATTTTTTAATAACGATTTTAAAATGGCCAAGCAGTACATGCCATCTTTCCAAATCATGTTCTGGGGTGCGCTTAGAGCCTGCTGCTCCATCATCTGATGCATTGTAAGCAGCTTGCTCATTGTTAAGCGAATCGAGAAAATTAATGGGATGCACGGTAGAAACAACGATTACCTTGCTTGCCCCTCTTTGCAGCAGGTCTTCCAGAAAATTAAGTTTAAGGCGGTTTGATATCGGGTTTTTGATGTCATATTCGAAATGATTGACGATTATGAAACCATGTTTGTGATTAACCGCGGTTTGTTTCATTTTTTCCCAATCCCTGTTAGTGCCTGCAATGTCTGTATCATTGGGCATCAGTATCATATCGGCAACAAAATAATTATCGCTATTATCCCCCAACAACGTTCTCAGCTTTTCCATTTTACCCGAACCTGGCGTGCCAATCAAAAAGATCAATGAATTCAGCTTTTCATTTTCGAGTAATAGATCATCAATATTTTCCCAATACGTTTCCGGAGGCAAATTAAGGGCGAATAATCTTTTCAGGATATTGTGCAATACGGCCCAGAAACCGGCAAGTGCGGCAAAAAACAACACCCAATAAATTACGGCTAAGTACCATTTACTATCCAATTTAAAAACCGGTAGGCCGTATACCAGCTTATTAGATTTAATTACCAGGTACGACTGATCATTGAGGCGACAATAAGTGATGCCCTTATTGCCCCAAAATAAACTGCTGTATTGCCTTGAACTATCGCCCGGCGTATGGTCAAGCTCGCCCAATCCGGTAATCTGGTCTTTATCACCAATGGTTAGCAACCTAAATAAAGTCTTCGTGGTCGAATCTCCTTTTATATAGGTTGCATCCCTCTTGTTATTAACTTCAAAAGCGGTATCTATCCATAGGTGGTCTATATACCGGTTCGCCTCCAGTATGCCGGTTTCATTAAGCAGGTAGGCATTTTGTATTGTTTTAGCAAATTGTACATGGCGGTACCTGGTTAATAGTTTAATTTCATAATTGGCGATAGATACATAAAAAAGGAAAACGGGCAAACCACTGGTGATAATTAACCGCGTAAAAGTCATCAGCGAAAAACGCTTGCTAAAATTGCCTTTGATTGGGGTATTAAAATCCGTTGGTTGTTTATATAGGCTGTATATGATCAATAAAAATGATGCTAACTGACCCTGAAACAACAATAAATGCACAACCTGGGTTTGAAATATGGCTATAACATCTATTAAAATAATGATACTTCCCAGCGTTATAACAGCCTTTTGCTTAAGCCGGTATTTATCGATGTCTGTTTGTTTATAAACCCGGGCATAAAGTACATTCAGGAAAAGATAAGATAGGCCTGATGCTGTTAAAAGCATAAAAAGACATTCCAGAAATGGTGTGTGGCCAATCCAGCAGATCAGCAACATAATAGTTATTAAATTACCCCATAATGCCAATTTATATTCCTGTTGAAATCGCTTATCGGGCCCAATCCACGAAATATCAAAATAGTGTTTTCTATAGTAATGCTTTTTAACCGATACTACGAAAACAATAAACAGTTCGAGCGCAAGCACGATAAAAAATGCAAAAAGCATCGAAAAATTAAAAACGAAATGATTGAATGCGCGGATATTATCGTACGATTTATCTTCCATTATCACAATGGCATACGGCAGATCGGGAAATGGGTTTAGGTAAACATTGTATTGATTGCCCGAGTATTTGGTGGTAAAAAGCTTATCGCTATGGGCATCTAAAGCAGCACTAAGCGTGTTATGTTCAGAAAACTCTTTAAACAGGTCTTCGTTTAATTGCTTTGTTTTATCAGAATGATAGAGCACCTTACCCTGCATGTTAATGATGCAATAAGTGAAGCCGGGTGTAAGCACCGGTTTATCTAAAGCCTGCAGATCAAAAGACAGTGCTGTATAAGGAGCAGTGGGATGTTCTTTAACAGTAGCAGGGATGCTCATAACGGTTGTAAAGGTTCCGGTGGTCCATGAGGTTACAGGTTCTATATAAAACGGCTTACCAGAGCTTCGCCCGAGGTATAATGACTGGTTATTTTTTAGACGTAAAAAATAATCGCGGTTTGAAAAATCGCCTGGCGGAGGGTTGGGTGTACCGGCAGGCACGCGGGAAGTTTTTAACTCCATACCCATGCTATCTAATTGGTACAACTGGTTTACCTTAACGTCGCGCAGTACATCTCCAAAAGTCAAATTATACTGAGTAACCACCTCCACACAGCAAGCAGAATCCACCATGCCCGATGTAATTGACGGATACGGGTTTTGTATCAATAAGCCCAGTCTTTTTTTCTTAAGGCATTCAAAATTTAGCGTAAATATTTTTTCAGAAGGCCGGCAAAGTTTCTTTCCATTAAAAACTGAGTCCGCCCCTGTTATGGCATTGTATGTTGATGCAACTTCAGCATTAAAGTTTCTGGTAATTGCCGCAGCCATTTTTTTGCTGATGCGTTCGAAATCTGGTGTACTATCCCTGAAAGAGGAATTGTAGGAAAAAAATGCAAAAAACAGAACAGACATCAGCAGCATTGGGATTGCCAGGGAGAACAGGCCATCCATTGCCGTCATGCGGTCTTGGCTACCCATTTGGTAAAGTTTGATCCATGGTAATGCCAATATGGATGCCACTGCGATTAACAAGAGAAATAACACGGCCTCTTCGGGCAAATCGTTTCGCTGCTTATTATAATTTTTCTTAGATAACAAACCGGCAATGATAATGGGCGACGCAGCTTTAAGGTTTAATTGCTGGGAGAAAAGTTTATACGATTCGCCGCTTAATGAAACGTCTTTAACCTGGGCGTTTGTAAAAGCGCTTTTTCTGCTTTTCAGCGAGTCGGCAACCATTTGTGTAATGCCGCTGGGGAAGCTCTGGTAAATTACATCAGACTGGCTGAGGATAATATACTGATCGAAAACGTCTCCCGGAAGTATAGGCACCATAAACTGTTTAAAAGTATAGGTGATCTTAATTTGTACATTAGCGGTATCTATCCCGATTGAAAGTATTTTATCATTAAAGGTAATCGTAGTGTCTTCAGTTGGCACGGTATCTTTTTTCAGGAGATTATGTTTTCCCGCTTTTTTCAACCGGGCAACAGCACGGTTTCGTGCAGAAAGCGAATTAACCTTTCTCAGGGAATCAGCATTTCCTTTCCCTACAAAATTTGTATCAATAGACAGAACAAAGTTTTTCTTAGGGTAATTATTGATATACTTATATATAGCTTTCGTATCGTAACCAAGGCTGTTTATCCTGTAGTTACGTACCAGGTTGTGTACTAATGCCAAAGAGTTTTCTACTTTATCGGCGATCTTCTGTTCTGTAGTTTGCAGTGCCCGAAACTGCTTGGCTTCGAGGTTTGTTTGATTATATGGCACATATACAAAAAAATACAGCACACCGAGCACCAATATGATGATCAGTGTGGCAATGATCATTCCCTGGCTGCGGGTAAAGGAAAAGAGATTTTTGAACATGGTGCAGGTTTTATAATCACTGAGAACGCCCGGGTTATCAGATTTAATTATTTAAGAAATATTTCTGTACGATCATTAAACCGGCAACCCGGTTTATTTAGAAGCTCTGACTTAGAAAAAGACCCTGACCATATTAAAAGCCTGGACCTGCGCTGAAGCAATAAATTTGTAGAATAGGTTCAGGGGTTATAAACAGAACCTTGGGCGTATCTAAATATAGGTAGTAACATCTAAAACATAAAGAGGTGTTTTAACGGTATTTTTCATCACAAAAAACGCCTGTAAATGCATAATTTACAGGCGTTTGAAGCTTTTTAAACTGATCGTTTAAAGAACGATCTCTTACACGGCAATATCTACTTTCTTAACGCTTAAAATATCCCCGAGATTTGTATTGATTACCTTTAAAACGCGAAGGCAATTATACATTTCCTGCCAGGTTACCCCTTGCGTAACATTGTCTTCAAAATGCTGGAATGTATTTTCCAGGCCTTCCAAAATCTTATTTCCTTTTTCAGTAAGCAACACAAGCCTCCCGCGGCGATCTTTATAGTTTACTGCCCGGGTTACATAACCGCTATCCTGAAGTGTGTCGATAATAGGTGCCATGTTTGAACGCTCGATATTGAGGTTTTCGCACAACATTTTCTGGGTCATTTTACCACCAAAACGCGATAACTGTATAATGATCTGATAATGTTGCCTTATATCGCTCTGTTCAAAAAATGTGTTTAAATATTGATGATACGCTTTGTTAGCCAGCTTAAGTTGTAAGCTAAACTCTTCTCCGAAATTCATGATTTAAAATCAATAAAAAGTACCCCTTCCCTGCCGTTTGGCAAGAGGGCACAGGTAAAACAATAAAATACATTGACTTCGGGGTATTAAATGTATTTATTGTTTATTTCAGATCAGAAGCGCTCGGATGCGTAAATAGAGGTTACCGGGATCGGGTATAATTAAGTAGGTATACAACCACTTTTTAAGAAAGGTGGTATGCTTGCTTGTGGTAAAAAGTAAAAAACCGGCACAGCAAAGTATTACAGCCAGGTCTTTAATGGTTAATTTAACCGATGGAGTTGTAAAATGATAATTAGAAATAAGCCCCCAGGAGTTAGCATGAATATATGCCGGGCTTACGTGATGCCTATGCTCAGTATTATAGCTATGCAAATGACGGGCATCGCCCTTTAAAGCAGTAATTATAGGGCTTACCAAGAGCATATAAATGCTCAACAGCAACAATACAGACCTTAAAAAAGCGGTACGGCTCACAATATTTTAATAATTAGTAGGCAAATATCATACATAAATTCAATTAAATAATATTTCTCAAATTATTTAACCAAAACTTAACCTACAAGCTGCTGCATAAAGCAAAAGAGGCCGCCCATAAATGAGCGGCCTCTCCTGGTAATCACTATATTTTATTGCGCTGTTTTAAAGAAAGATGCCTGCGTTATAGATGAGTTTAATGAGTTACCTGCATTATAAGCAGTTGCTCTTACACCATAAGTTGTATTGGGTGCTAAGCCCAATACACTTAGTTTCAGGTTAATTGTACCTGCATAAACATTGGTATTAGGATAGGTGCTCGATTGCAATGTATAGCCAATAGTATGGTTGGTTGTAGTACCTGTTGACAAGTCATCTTTACCAGTCCATTTAGCAAAGTTTACAGCCTTAATTACTGTTGAGCCACTAAGTATTTCTACTTTAAATGCACCGGTGGCAGTTTTGGTAGTGGTTGCACCAAAGTTTAACTGTAAAACTGTAGTTGATATTACAAAAGGGCTCACCTGCTGAAAACCCAGGCTGCTTAACTGCAGCGCGGGTAGTTTGGGTTCAATCCCTTCAATGTCGGCCTTTTTTGTGCATGAAAACATGGTTAATGTTAACAGCATCATTAAAGTCATGATTATATTCTTTTTCATTGTTTTCTATTTAAATTCTTAACAATACTTTTTGCTATCGCTGATTAAAAAATATACTTGGCACCAATTAATAAGCTCCAGGTTGTACCAGAAGTAGCATCAACAAATGGCGTGTTTACCAATTGTCCATTCAGTTGGCGCATTGTGTAAGTTGGTACACCATTACCATCTATACTGGTATAGCTAAGCGGGCTGGTATAAGTAGCCTGTTTTTGTATGCCCCAGTATTTACTTAATAAGTTAGGTAAGTTTTGTACAACTGCACTTAATTGCAAAGTATGTTTTTGGTTATTTTTACCGGTAGTGATATAGAAGTCTTGTAATAAGTTGGCATCTATACGGTTATACCATGGGAAATAAGAAGCGTTTCTTTGCGCGTACTGGCCTCTGTGTTTTTTCAAATACGGAGTGTTGTTGATAAATTGCTCTAAAGCTGCAGCCTGTTGCTGCGGTGTATAAGTATATACCACGCCGTTTACGGTTGCTGTATAAGAAGCAAAAGTTAGCTCATTTGCCTTTTTAGGGATGTACATCAGGTCTGATGATCCGTTTCCGTCACCATTTAAATCACCATTAACTGTGTAGCTGTAGCCACCGAAACCTTGTGCCGAACCCTGGTAGAATAAACCGATGGTAGTAGCAGCGTGATCAAGGTAAGTAAACCGGTATGATGCGTAAGCAACTACACGGTGAGGCACAAAGTTTGGCGTATTGCCCAACTCCACATCGTTACTGGTACCCACGTTAGTAGTGGCAGCCCAAACACTTGCAGCTGTTGAACCTGCTGTGCTAAATGCTTCTTCGGCCTTGGTGTAGGTGTAAGATGCAGAAGCAAACAGCCCGTTGTCAAATCTTTTGGTTAATTGGGCTGTTAAAGATGCCGCATAACCTTTGTTAGTGTTTTCTAATACTACAGCGGTGCTGATGTTAGGATAAATTAAACGGTCGTTAGCGGTAACTGCGCCATTGGCACCTGTACCTACGTAACGTACTCTTGATTGGTCACCTTCAATAAGTACACCTGTAGGTGCTTTAAGGTTAGCATTACGCATACGGGTTGCATTAATGTCTTTAGTATACAAACCTTCAACAGTTGCAATAAAGCCATTACCCAGGTTTTTCTCTACAGCCGCGTTAACCCTGAAAATTTGTGGAAATTTAAAGTTACGGTCAATTAATACGGTTGAAGGCTGGATTGCAGTACCTGCAGTTTGTGGGAACAATGATGCATAAGTGCTTGGATCGCGGTTTAACTTGATATTCTTCAACTGGTCCGCAGTAGCAACACCACCAAAGTTATACATACCGCTGTTGCTTGGCCCGTTGGTTAAGAATACGTAAGGAACACGGCCGGTAAAGATTCCCATACCTCCACGTAATACCAATGAATTATCATCCAGTAAACTTGCCCTGAAACCAATTCTTGGCGAAAGCATGATCCTTGATTTTGGCCATAAGCCAGAATTATACGATTTTAAGTTACCATTAGCATCCGGCAATAACATGGCTGTCATTTGCGGGTTTTCTATTGGGTTTTCCAGATAGATACTCTTATCGGCACGTAAACCATAAGTAATTTTTAAATTACTGTTTACGGTATACTCATCCTGCGCATATAAACTTAAAGTACCCACTTTTAGGTTAGCCGAGAAAACTTTATCCTGACCAGGTACTAATGAGTAGTTATAAGTAAACTGCAGTGGAGTACGATCATTCAGGAAATCATCTAATGAGTTATAGATGTATGAACCTGCTGCACCCGGCATAAAGGCATTACCAATACGCTGATACTCGTAGTTAACACCCGCTGTAATGGTGTGCTTCCCTGTATAATAAGTTAAGTTATCGTACAAGCTGGTTGTGTTATCAATAACCTCGTTGTATTTGGTATATGGGTCAGAACCTGCAGTAATGTAGTTGCTGCCCTGGCCATTAAAAATATCAATGGTTGGGAAAATATCACCTTTAGATGTTCTAGGGTTATCGTACTTCTTAAAGGTTAACAATAATTGGTTCGATAACTTAGGGCTGATAGAGCTGTTTAACTCTGCAGTACCGGTAGTAACCTTGTTGATAAAGCCATAGTTCGAATTTGCGAACGCTATCGACTGGTTGCTGTAACGGTTGTTAGGCAAACCACCTGTACCACGTGTTGTAGTAGTACCGGTAGCACTGGTATAAGAGTAAGGCCCGTTGTTTGGCGTGCTGCCCGCGTTAATCTGCTGATCGCTGGTTGCGTTTAAATAGCTGTATTTAACAGTCAACTTATTTTTATCATTGATGTTCCAGTCTAATTTCACCAAAAACTTGGTGTTTTTCGGCGTAAATGCGTCGAAGTTATCGTAAGCACCGGTTTCGTAACCAAACTTGGTTCTCAGGTAATCAGATACCTTAATCAGGTCGGCAACAGGCGTTGCAGCCAGGGTACCGTTACCAGAACCACCGGTTGGCGAATAGTTGATACCTGGTGAAGTAGAGGTTTCTCTTTCCACGTTACCGAAAAAAAACAATTTGTTTTTGATGATCGGGCCGCCCAAAGTAGCACCATAAATTTTAGTGCTCGCTTTAGCAACGTTATTACCAATGTAATTATCGCCGATGTTGTTACCGTTAAACGATTGATTTTTGTAGTAAGTGTAAGCAGAACCATGGAAAGTATTGGTACCGCTTTTGGTAGTTGCGTAAACACCGGCACCGGTAAAGCCTGATTGCTTAACATCAAACGGTGCAACGTTTATCGAAATCTCATCATAAGTTTCGATAGAGATTGGCTGGGTACCACCACCTGGCAATGCCTCTGTAGATGTACCGAACGTATTGTTGAGGTTGGCTCCATCAACAGTTACACTGTTATACCTAGGGTCGCGACCGGCAAAACTATTACCACTTGCCTGCGGCGATAAACGGGTAAAGTCTGTAAGGCTACGTGAGAAGGTAGGCAGGGTTTCGATTGATCTTCTGTCAATACTGGTACTTGCACCTGTACGCGCTGTAGTTAATCGCTTAGTACCTTTAACGGTTACTGCCGCTAACTCTATGCCTGTTGCCGACATGTTTGAGTTCAGGATGTACGGTTGGCCCAATTGCAGGGTAATATCGGTATAGGTTGATTTGCTGTAACCGATATAAGATATTTCAACTTTGTAAGGGCCGCCTGTACGCATCCCCGGGATACTGTACAACCCGTCTTTATTGGTTATTACAGAGTAAACTGTACCAGACGGCACGTGCGTTGCTTTTACGGTTGCACCCGGTAGCGTGACGTTCTTATCGTCTTTAATTGTACCAGACATACTGCTGGATGTTACCTGTGCAAAAACCTGTATTATTGTGAACAGGCAGAGCATGGAGAGAAGTAAAATTTTCCTCATTTTGTTGTTTTGTTAAGTACTTAGTTTCGAAGGGCAAAACTAAATAATGAGGAAACGCGGTAGGATTAAGGCTCAATCATGCTTTGTTAAACATGATGTTACCAATGGCTATGCGGCATAGCAAATAAAAGCGGGAAAGTAATTGAAAACACTGCTGACGGGCAAGAAAAACTGTTTACATCATCAGAATGCATATTAGGCAATTGTTTATGGCTTGGGCTGCCATATGCTTAATATCATTTCTGATGATCAACTTTAACGTGGTGAATGATATTTTGTTGTCTATATTTTACTTTTCGATTTTGAGATAGGATTAAACCGCCGTTGGCGGTTTAATCCTATCTCAGTTTATTATATATCAGCTTTTTTTATTTCAGATTAATATCAGAGATCCATTGATCTGTTATTCCGAATTGTTTGTTGGGTTTATCAGATGCCGTAATTGTTATTGTGCCGCCCTGCATAATTTCCTGATGGGTGAGCCAGTTTCTGTTAATGCTTTTGCCGTTCAATTTAACCGATTGAATGTATTTGTTATTATCGGCAAAGTTTTCAACCTTAATTTTAAAGCTTTTACCACCCGGCCAATTCAACTTAACCTCGCTAAACAGCGGCACATTTAAATAGTAAACCGGCCAGCCCACGCAAGCAGGTGAAAAACCACAAGCCGCAAAAACAAACCATCCCGACATAGCCCCGGCATCATCGTCCATGGTGCGCACATAGGTATCGGGTTTGTTCTGGTAAATTACATCAACAAAGGGATCAATACCCCGGCTGTTATCATTAAAATAGTATTGCACCACCGTGTCCACCGCGTATTTGTGCATCATAGCCTGCGATTTATAGGGCTCTAAAGAGGCATTGTACATTAGCGGCACCTGTATATCGGGCTCATTGGCGTGGTTGTAATAATCATTATTAAAAAACTGATCAAGCTGCTTGATATAAGTTTGTGGCCCGCCAATTAACTCGGTTAAGCCCTTTACATCAAAAGGTACAAACCAGCGGTATTGCCATACCGTGCCTTGGTACAAGCCTCGTGCAGGTATACGGTCAACATCGTTCTTAGTAATATCTTTAAAATCTTTATTCCAATAATCTTTGTAACCGAGCGCCTTTTGTTTGTATTGGTTGCTTAATTCGGTTTTACCGGTAATAGCCAATATTTGCGATAATGCCCAGGCATCGTAACTCGATTCCAGAGCTTTATCCGGATGCGAAAAATCAAGTCGGTTAACTTCGGCAATTAGCGAGTCAGTGATTTTGTTAAAGTCAACCTTGTAACCCTTCCGGTAAGCATCCAGCAAAACGACAATAGCATGCTCGGTACGTACCGTGTTTGATGGCTCGTGCTGGGTAGCATAGTCCTTTTTACCAAACTGGTATAAGTTGGCTAGTGATGTCGTGATTGATTTATACCGGTCTGGGTAAAGAATGGATAATAGCGGCAACTGTGTGCGGTAGTTATCCCAAATTGCCCAGCCGTTATAAACGCTATCGGTAGTATGCTGCAGGCTACCATCTCTGCCGCGGTAAGCGCCATCCGGTTCAGAAACCAGGTAAGGCGACTGGATGGTGCGATACATTAAAGAATAAAACAGCTTCGCTCTCTCCGGATTACCTTTTACCCGGATGCGGCTTAAAGCTTCGTTCCAACCTTGCTGACTTTTACTTTTCAGCTGGTCGAAATCGCCTGTGGTAAGACTAGCTTTGGCATGCTCAACATCAACCGATGAGAAGGCAATATTTAATTGCACTTGCTGCGTTTGATTACCCAAACCTGCAACCAGTTTATGTGCAGCACTATTAGTAAACTTTATAGTCTGGTTAAACCTGATAGCGTAATAAACCCGGTAGGTACCCACGTTACAAGTGGTGCGCGAGTCAACCCAACCTGTTAATCCATCGGCTTGCAGCTCATGTTCCTCGGCTACAAACTTGTTGGCCAGGGTATGGCTCAAGTCGATAATAAATCCTTTTTTCCCCTGCGGGAAGCTATAGTTTTCTACCCCCTGATTTTTAAAAACTGCTATTTTAACCGCGATATGATTGCTAAATGACACCTGGTAATAACCAGCACCCGCACTTTCGTTGGCTTTAGTCAAATCAACTACGGCGCTATCGCCCAAAAATGGCGTAATTAAAATATTGCCGCCACTACCCTGGCAGCCTACACCCTCAAAACGGTTGTGCGTAAAGCCCAGAAATGTTTTGGCCTTATGCTCGTACCCCATATGCAGGTTAGGATAAGTTTGTGGCCCGATGCTCATCATACTGAACGGGTATGATGCAGCGGGTGACATCTGGCCATGATCGCCGGATGAGCCCAGGAATACATTAACCATATCGGCAGGCTGTGTAGTAATATTTTTTTTAGTTTGGGCCGACAGTGTTAAGTAAGCAAAAAGTAGTGCGGTAGAAAACAGGAATTTCATAGGTAGATGCAGGGTAATACGGGTATTAACGATGTAGTTGTTTTTTTCTCAGATATTCTAAAAGCAGTTTCGGGCGATCTGTCTGGATAATGGTTGCACCATGGTTGATGATCCAGTCCCAGCTGTCTTCTTTATTATCGTCTTCAACAGCCGTATCATCATCGTGACCACCATTAAGCGAAGCCCACAGTGAATTGATCCAAACCTTAGATCCCGTTTTGGTAATAAATTTATTATCGGTTAATATAGCCGAAGTATCCCTGGTAAAAATCAACTCAAAAGCATAGGGTTTCATACCTTTTAAATAATCTGTAATTACCTTCCTGGCATCGGGTTTATCCAGGTTTACCACCGGCATATAAATAATCTTATCTACCAGTTGCGGGTATCTGTGTTGCAGCGAATCAAAAGGCATTTCAGATTTAAAGATGGCTTGTTTCAGCGTACCGGTTTCTTTTAAAATGGCGTAAGCTTCGGGGTAAACATCATAACTTTTATCGAGGTTTACTTTTACACCGCTGCCTTTTAAAGCCAGCATTACTTCTTTCAATGTAGGTATTGGGTTATTGGTTACCCGGCCTAAACCATTTTTTAACCTGAAGCTTTTAATTTCATCCAGCGTATAATCTGCAGGCACACCTTTGCCGTTAGTTGTACGGTTAATGGTTGCATCGTGCATAATTACAATAGCACCGTCCCTGGTCTTTTTCAAATCAAGCTCAACAATATCAACTCCCATATCGGCAGCATATTGAAACGCTCTCAGCGAGTTTTCAGGTGCATTGCGCCAATCGCCGCGATGTGCGGTTACCATTATTTTATTTTGAGCCCCGGCAACTCCAAATTGCACTAAAGCCATTGCAAACAGCAGGCACGTTCTTAGTTTCATTTAAATTATATTAACGGCAAATATCGTAAACAAGAAGAGGAGAAATTGCTCTCTCCCCTTCCTAAAATTAGTTTTTATTAATAACCAGGGTTCTGGTACATCTTGGTAGGATTAAGCTGATACTCACTCAATGGAATAGGATAATACCTATCTTTTGTGGTAAAGTTAGCCAGCTTAGCATTACCAAATGCCGATTGTGATTTGGCGTGGAAAAACGCAACCAGCTCATCTGTTGTAAAAAAGCGGATCAAATCAAACCAGCGTTGGTGCTCAAAGGCAAGCTCTACACGGCGCTCATGCAAAATAGCCAGTTTTAAGGTTGGATACTTGCCTGCATAAGCAGGGTTGGCGATTGAGATTTCGTATGATGGCATACCAGCTCTGGCACGTACGATATCAAGGTATTGGATGGCTGCGGCATTGTTGCCCAGGTCCATATTTACTTCGGCCAGCATCAATATAATATCTGCATAGCGCATAACAGGTGTGTTGTTACCACCATAACCGTTTACGCCGGCTAATGCGCTTACATCGCGATATTTGGTTATAAAGTAATCTTGTACCTGTGGGTTGGCAGCGTATTTTACAGAAAATGCAGCACGAGGGTCATTGGCTTCGTAATCATTAATTAAATCACGGGTAACGTTTCCCCCCACGCCTAAGCCTATTTTTTGTGAGTTGATAGTTTCGCCCAATGCCTGGTTGTTGGCAGCTATGCTGGAGCTATAGGTAATATCGCCCTGTTTGTTAACAATTTCAAATATAGCCTCTGGGTTGGTCGACTTTTTCGATACGTCAAACACATTGGCATAGGGGATATCTGACAAATTACCAAATGGACGCATGTTATAGCATGCACTAAGGTAAGTGTTGGCGTTGTTAAGGTCATCTGTTTTATTATCGGCAAGTGTTGAAGCCATAGTTAAATATACCTGGCCAAGCAAACCATTAATGGCTGCTTTACCTACACGGCCTGCGTTGTCTCCTGATTGCAGGTTAGGCAAATCACTGGTTAAGGCATTTTTAAGATCGGCAACTATTTGTGCATAAACCACTGCCTCAGATTGCCTGTAGGTATTGGCAGTAACATCAGCAGAGCTATTTAACTGTTTGGTAACCAAGGGTATTGCACCCCATTTTCTTACCAGTTGAAAGTACATTAGCGCTCTGATAAATTCTGTCTGTGCCAGGTATTCCTGTTTAACGTTAGCACTTGAGAAAGTTACCTTATCTATATTAGAGGTAATGATATTACAACGGGTAACGGCCTGGTACAAATCCAACCAATGTGCCAGCAAATAAGTATTACCAGCCAGTATGCTAAAGTTACCGAATTGAAACGGCTCACCTGCGTTAGACTGGGCATCATCACGGCCGGTATCATCAGAACGTTCGTCGGTAAAAAGGCCGCTGTTTTCGCCGATGTTGTTACTGCCTCTTAAGGCTGCATAAGCACCGTTTACAGCCTGCGCAACACCGGTTTCTGAAGTAAAGTAGTTATCTACCGATATGGCGTTAGGGTCGCTCTGGTCTACAAAGCTTTTCTTACATGCGGCAAGTGGCAAAAGCCCTGCCATTACTAATACTATATATTTTTTCATTATCTTATTTGTTATGGTATAACTAATTGTAAAAAATCAATTAAGCCTTTTTTAGAAAGTTACTTTTAATCCCAGGCTGTAGGTTCTGGCCAGTGGATAACCGCCATAATCAACACCTGGTGCAAGGTTGGCAGAACTGGTACCTGTAGTGCTGTTAGTAGCGTTCACGTTATAATCTACATCTGGGTTGTAACCTTTGTATTTAGTTATAGTGAAAGCATTGTTTACAGATGCAAAAACTCTGATTCTTTCTACATTCAGGCGTCTTGCCAGGCTGCCCGGGATGGCATAGCTAAACGTAGTAGCCGTATTGCGCAGGTATGAACCGTTTTGGATGTAAAAAGATGACAAACGGGTACTGTTACTTTGCGTACCTGCACGTGATGCACGGTAATTTAAGCCGCTTCCAGGTTGGGCATCAGAGCGGTACCTGTCTGCAGCCTGTACATACTGGTTACCAGAACCTTCAAAGTTGTACAGGTAATAATCTTGTCCATCCAAAATTTTATTACCGTATGATCCGTTGAACGCTGTAGTAAATTCGAACGATTTGTAAGAAGCATTAAGCGAGAAACCGCCAGTAAATTTAGCGTAAGGGCTGCCTATTACCTGCTTGTCGGCATCATTAATAACACCATCATGGTTTATGTCCTCAAAGTATAAGTCGCCCACCTTGGTAGGGTTTGATGAAGCAGAAGATACAGGCACTTTGCCCAGGTTGGCAGCTGTAATACGGCCTGCTACTTTATATCCATAAAACATACCTACAGGCTGGCCTTGTTCGGTTACACTGGTAATGTATGAGCGTTCGGCACCAGCAGTATAAATGGTACTTGCACCGCCCAGGTTAAGTACTTTATTATTGTTGAACGAGATGTTGGCACTAGCACCAAATTTGAAATCTGATGTCTTGATGATGGTTGCATCAACCTGGAAATCAAGACCTTTATTTTGAATTTTACTGTTTCTTAAGTTAGTTAAGATACTCGAAGAACCTGAAACAGAAGAAATTGGCTGATTAAACAACAGGTTATATGAACGGCTCAGGTAATAGTTTACACTAAACGATAACCTGTTTTTAAGGATACTGATATCAGTACCTATGTTATATTGCGACGTTGACTCCCAACCCAGGTCGGCATCTTTAATGTTACCCGCATACACTGCAGATGATACAGCGCCCGAACCAAACACAGCACCAGTTGGTGAATTGATGGTTTGTTGTGTATTATAGTTACCAATATTGTTGTTACCACTTAAGCCCCAGCTAGCCCTGATTTTAACGGTTGATTGCTCGCCAAGAAAATCATGATACCATTTTTCCTGCGAAAGGCTCCAGCCGGCAGATACAGACGGGAAAGTACCCCATTTATTAGACGGGCCAAATCGTGATGAACCATCGGTACGTAGGGTACCCGATACAAAGTATTTGCCATCATAGTTGTAGCTGGCACGGCCAAAGTAAGAAAGCAAAGTGTAAGCAGATTTAGCTGCCGAGTTCAATGTAAAATAACTTGCATCAGCACCTTTGGCAGATACTTCTTCGACATTATCACTTGTAAAACCTGTTGCTTTTACGCTCAGCAAATCGTTGGTTGTTTTTTGGGCAGAGTAACCGGCCAATAAATTGAAATTATTTTTACCGAGGCTCTTGTCGTAGTTCAGCGTAAACTCGGCCAGGCGGTCAACATTATTAAGCGTTTGAGCCTGTGCATTAGCCGCTGCGATTGATGATGCAGAGTAAGGTGGGTTACTGCCACCGTTACTTAAACTGGTTGGCTGATAGTAATCATATTTTTCATTATACACCTGGGTGCCTAAGTTGGCTTTGAAGGTTAAGCCCTTAACAAATTCGTAAGTAGCATACGCGTTGTAGGTGCTTCTGTAACCCTGACGAGTTATTTTCATTTGCTGAACAGTAGCCAAAGGGTTTTCTATACCCTGAAAACCATATTGATTAGCAATAGCATCCATTCCGTATTGGATCGGGCTGCCATCTGCATTTGTTGCCGGTAAATACGGGATATATAGCAGTGCAGACATCATTGGGCTAAAACGGCCCTCCTGAGTTTCCCTGTCGCTGGTTTGTGTATAACCAATGTTGGCACCCACCTTCATACGTTTGTTAACCTTGGCCTCCACATTTGTTCTGAAGTTCACGGTCTTCATATCTGTATTGGTTACAATACCGCTTTGGTCCTGGTAACCGCCGCTAACAAAGTACTTAATATCATCAGTACCGCCAGAGAACGACAAATTGTGGCGTTGTAGAGGTGCATTGCGATACAGCACATTTTGCCAGTCTGTATTGTACTTAGGCGCTATTAAAGATTGGGTACCAAAGTTATAAATGTCTGTTGGGATACTAACTGATGATCCGTTACCCACCAAAGCTGTCCTGGTAGCATTATCGTCAGAGTACATTTTGTCGTTCCAGGTTTTACCGCCGTTAACAACCAGGTCATGATAAGAGTTGTTACGAGCATCTATAACCAGTTGCTCAAACTGTGTAGCATCCAGCAGATGGATCTTTTTTGCCAGGTTAGAAAAACCGGCCTCTACATCGTACTCAAATTTACCTTTGCCGCTTTTACCTTTTTTGGTAGTGATCATTACCACACCACCGGCCCCCCTTGAGCCGTAGATAGCCGCCGATGCTGCATCTTTCAATACGTCAATGGTTTCGATATCTTCGGGGTTGATAAAAATGTTATTTCCTGCAGGATATCCATCGATAACATACAGCGGATCTGAACTGGCGTTGATAGAGCCTACACCACGCACCCTAACCTTAACACCTGCATAAGGTGCACCGCTGGTTTGCGTAACCTGCACACCGGCAACTTTACCCACAAGGGCCTGGCCTAATGTTGGGGCAGTTATGTTTAATTCAGATGCCTTAACACTGCTGATAGCACCGGTTACATCTGATTTTCTTACCTGCTGATAACCAATAGCTACAACCTCCTTCAGCATATTGGCCGATGGCTTCAGTTGTACATTGACAACATTCGAGTTAACAGGCAATTCTGTTGATAAGTACCCAACAAAAGAGAAAACCAAGGTAGATCCGGTTTCGGCGGCCAGGGCATATTTACCATCAATATCGGTAGTAGTGCCCTGTGCCGAACCTTTAAGCCTTACAGTTACACCTGGTAATGGTTGGTTGTTTTCGTCTGTAACGGTACCAACTACTTTAATTTGCGTTTGGCCTGCTTTTAATGCAGGCGTTGTTGTAGCCGGGATTTTATTAACCTTAATTACAATGTGGTGGTCATCAACCTGACTAATGGTACCTTTGTAATCTTTTAATAATTTCTTCAGTACGTCGCTAACGCTTTCGTTGCTAACATGCAAGGAAAGTTTCTTGTTAACGTCAAGCACATTGTCATAAGCTATAACGAAGTCTGTTTTTTGCTCAATGATTTTAATTACCTGTTTAGTATTAACATTATCGGCACTAAATGAAACGTAAACGTTTTGTATAGTTTGGCCGCTGGCGGCCGATACCTGTAGTATAAATACGTGTAGCAGTACGGCTACAATTGCCAATGGGCGCATAATATAGGGTACTAAATATTTTTTTAAGACAGTAGAAATTCTGATGCGATAAAAATTTTGCATTTTTGATTAATTTAAATGATTGTAGGATCGTATAAATTACAGGCACTACTGTAGCGCCTGGTTACAATACAGGGAGTGGTGGTACATTCCCTGTACTTGTTTTAGGGTGAGCTATCTCATTGTCATTTGCATTTTGGGAGGTTAAGCGTTACAGTTTTATTGTGAATTTGATAGTCGGCTCCAGAAAGGTTACCCAGCACATTCAGCACTTTGTCAATAGGCTCATTGTCAAAAGCTACAGTATATAACCGGCAATGATCATTAGTACCTTTTAAGTTGATCTTTACATTATACCAGCGCTCTAAAGTGCGGGCTATTTCATTAAATGTGGCGTTATCGAAACGAAGCTTGTTCTGCCGCCAGCCTAGCATGTCGCCGGGTTGGATGTCGTTTACGCTGTAGTGATCGCTCAACTTATCGTAAGTAAACTGATGGTTACCCGTTACAGATCCGGCAAACAATACAGGCTTGCCATTCGGGTTATTTTTCTCCACCTTAACTTCGCCGCTTTCTACAGCTACTTGTACCTTGCCATCCTCCGGATAAGCTTTTACGTTAAAAGCTGTGCCTAAATCAGTGATCAGTAATTTGCCGGAGTGAATAGTGAAAGGCTTTTCGGCATTGTGTTTTATTTCAAAGTAGGCCTCGCCTGTTAAGGCAATCTCTCGTGATTGACGCCCGAAGTTGGAAGGTACTCTGATAGCCGAGCCCGAGTTTAAAACAACGATACTTCCATCAGAAAGGGCAAATGATTTCCGGGCACCATTAGGCGTTTTAAAATAGCTGTAGGTGACAACTTCGTTACTGTTACGTTTAGGAAGCAGAAAAAGCACCAAGCCTGCGGTAAGACTAACAAATAGCATAGCCGCCGCCTGAAACCAGCGGTTATCGATAAAACGTTTTCGACTTTGGTTAGCCAGTAAAAAGTTAATATTATTATCGACAGGGCCAAACAGCTCAGCCTCCTGTTGCGCGTTTAACTGCTGTTGGGGTGTCTGATTAAAATTGGCAAACCAATCTTCAACCAGTTTACGTTCGGCTTGGGTTGCGGTGCCCGACTGATACCGCTCAAATAATTTTTGTATCCTGCTATCCACTAATAGTGCTTTCTATTAGCTCGCAGCAAAAGGCCGATTGTCCTTTAAGATAATGTTAACAATACATTTAGTTTTTGTGCAGGATGTTTTGAGCGAATTCGAACAACTGTTGATTGTTCAGTACCAGCGCCGCGGTTAATAATTCGGAGTAGCTGCCGCGAAGATTTAACTTTAAACGCTTCAGTGCTTCTGATACATTATTGCGCACCGTTTTTTCTGAGATGTTCAGTATCTCAGCAATCTCTGTATTCTTCTTCCCTTCGTTTTTACTGAGCTGGTAACAGTAGCGCATAGTTTCGGGGAACTGACTTACAGTATTATCGATCTGAAAGGTTAACTCGCGGGCAAAGTGATGATCTTCGGCAGAAGGCTCTAACTGTTCGTCCAGCTTCTCAATTAAATAGCTTTCTCCTCTTAAACGGATGTTCTTTTTGCGATAGGCTGTAATTACCTGGTTACGGCTAAACACATATAAATAAGTTTTAAACTCACGTATATTAGCCAACTGTTCGCGGGAGGTCCAGAGGTTTATAAAAATATCCTGGGTTATATCTAAAGCATCGTCTGTATCGGCAAGCCTGGCATTAACAATATTAAATACATAACGTTTGTACTGCTGGTAAATTTCCCTGAAGGCGCCGGCATCCCCATTACTGCATTTTTCCAGTAAACTCTGCTCTGCTGATACTTCGTTTATGCTGCTCTTCACCATGATCAATAGACGCTACAAAATATGATAACCAATTAGAAAATAATACTATAAATCGCTTTAGCATCGCATAAATACTAACTGATTGATATTATTATTATCATTCTGGCAACAAAACTAAGTGGGCTATCTTAAGCGAGGGCTATTTACATGTTAAGTTTATATTAACTTAAAATAAAAAAACACCTGCAAATGCTGAGGTTATATTTATTAGTTGATAAGCTATGTATTACCAGCTTGTTGTAGTAAAATTAACGTTGTTTTTTCTGGATGATGTTACCGCTATTCCTTTGTTATCGTTACCTATAAAAGAAAAACCTTCCAGCTCATCTCCCCTGTCTATATGGTCTACCTGGCTAATTACTACTTCTTTACCAGCCTCCAGAGATTTCTTCAGGTCTACATAGGTAAAGCGCCACTGGCGGCCCTCTATTTTATTTTGAATCAAAACCAGCACACCTTTATTAGCTACCCAATGCAAGTTTTGCACCCATGGCGTGCAGCTAAACTTTTTATAAAGCACGCCGGGTTCACTGGTTTTCGAAGCTTTCTTTAATTTTTCCGGATCATACAAACGCACCTCGTTGCCGTGGTCGCCATAATCTGCAGTGGCTACGTACCATTTACCTTCATATTTTACATACTCCGGTCGTGTACCTTGTATGCAGGCATCATCTTCTATGGTATTAATCAGGTTACCATCAAGCGTTCCGGTACGTTGTAAACCCTTCCAATCTATACAATAAATAACCGCTCTCCATTTGGTACCCTCTGCATTTAGCCGTATCGAGTTACCTATAAACGTTGGGCCTGTTCCATTATAAGCAATACCTGTGGGGTGGTTAATTACATCTTCGCCCTTTTGGGTTAGTTTGTACTCCTGGCCCTGGTAAACCAAACTATCATTAACCATTTTAAATTTACGAACCATACCAACTTCACGATCGCCATACAAAAAGATATTGCCGTTTTGGTAAGAGATACCCTGGCAAGCACCCAAAGAATCAATAGTAATTGAGCGATTGAGCTTTTGATCAATAGTTTCACTTTTTATAAAAGCACAAAGGCTTAAGGCTGCAAAAGCTGCCGGGATAATTTTTTTAATCATGATATTAAATATTAAAATCTGTTAACGGGGATCGAGCGGCTCAGTTGGATTAATCTGTAATGATTCAACAGTTGGGTAATACTCCACTTCGGTATCAGAAATATGCTTACCCAATTTATACGGCAGATATCCTAACTCCTTCTCGCATCTTGGCGCCATGTTTATGATGTAATCGGTTTGCGATTTATCTGTAATTACAATACCTGGTTTACTGGTAGGTATACCATATCTAAAAATCTGGCGTGCACAGTTGCGCATATTGGTAGTAGTGTGGCGTGCATGCGGTTCCATAATAACTGCATTATCTGGTATGTGCAGCGTTTGTACCAGGTAACGTTTCATTTCTTCGGCCTCATTGTATTTGGTTTTGTACGGATGCACTTTACCGCCCGAAACCATAATAAAAGGTGCCTGCTTTAAATGATATTGCTGTGCAGCAAGGCGACAACGTAACAGCCCCCCTGCACTTAAAGGCGATATTAAATCATCCGGCCCCTCACCCGGCACCAAAATATTTGAATATGGATAATCATTCCATTTAATAGTTTTAATACGGTCAATGGCAGCTTTGTTTACCGTCGACATCATTGGCTCATAATTGGCCGGATCGTTGCGATCATTAATTTGCAGATATAGCAGTGCGGCCTGAAGTGCTGGCTCGAAAAACAACATAGTATTTTTGACATCGCCCAATAAAGTAGCCGAACAGTTATACATCAATATTACATACCTTTTTGCATTAACATTAGAGCTAATGGAATCTATCTGCGGATAATGTGGTTTGCTACCCTCGGCATAAACATTGATAGCGTAATTAATACCGGCGGCATCCTGTTCCCAGGCTTTTACCAATAAGGCTGCCGGCGATAAGTTTTTATACAAAATATAGGTACCAGATGGTATCAGTTTACATTTAACCAAGTTATCTAAAGCATTACCCGGTTGATAGAGCGCTGTTAAACGGGCGCTAACTGCTTTAATCTCGTCGTCATTAAATTTGATCTGCGTGGTAAAGCATTTCGCGTCCTTACAATCGGTAATGGAAGCTTCAAGATCAGCCAGCTTTTTATGTGTTAATTTAGCCAGCTCGGCATCGCTGCTCAGCAATTTATTTACAGCTTTATCCTGGCTAAAAAGTGTAAGCAAATAGTAGTTTTTATCCTGTACCCAATTGCCTGACGAAATCAGAGGATATGGATTGGAAACTGTTTTAGCCTGACCGTAAACTGTAAAAACCAAGAATACAAACTGGAGCAGTAGTAATATTTTTTTCATAGCAGATAATATCAGGCAAAGAACTCCTTTCTGCTTAAAGTAAAAGTTAACTGATTGTTATAATCTTAGCCAAACATAAATTCTTCCGCAACTTTAAAGGCAATAAAAATACGAGTTCGAAATAAAATTACTGCCAACCCCATCTAAAGCACGATGTAAGTACGATATAACTCATCAGGTGTAAAGTGAGCTTGTTTCAGCATGACGGATGGGTTAATCAGCCACTATATCATTCCCGTAGCATGCAGCATTAAATTATGCAGATCGGTATTCTTTACAAAAGGCTTCAGCAAATTACTGCCGGGGCCAAACATGGCCAACTCAACATAATCGGCAGAATGCTCCATCGAGCCAAAACCTACAAAAGTATATTTCTGCTGAATTTCGGCCAGTTTGCGGAGGGGTAAATTGGCTTCGTTGTATAATCCTTCCTCACTAACCGTGTTGTAGTATTTTAAAAGATCATTAGCCTCTGCCTGGTTGATCACGATATGCTGGGCATCAGAAATTTGCTCGATGATGCGACTGGCGGTATCACCTTTGCGAATCTGTTTCAGCACCCACTCATTGGTATGCTTAAAGTTCTGGAAGTTATCAAAATCGGCATTTGCCATATCGCTGTAAAACAAACCGGGGTTAGCGTTGCCATGGTCTGTTGTCATAATTACTAAGGTGTTACCATCTTTTTCGGCAAAGGCTAAAGCTTCACCAACGGCTTCATCAAAAGCCATTTGGTCATAAATCAAGGCTGGCGCATCGTTTCCGTGGGCAGCCCAATCAACCTTGCCGCCTTCTACCTGTAATACAAAACCTTTGTTGTTTTTATTCATTATAGAGATAGCTGTTTTGGTCATCTCTGCTAATGTAGGCACGGTATCCTGCAAGGTTTTATCCTGGTTACGATCGAGCGTGTAAGGCAGGCCATCATCTGCAAACACACCTAAAATAGGTTTGCCGCCTTTTTGGGCCAGCATATCGGCACGGTTCTTAATTACGGTGTAGCCATTCAGTTCAAACTGCTGGTACATATCTTTAGCATCTTTTCGTTTGGCTGCGCTGAAGTAATCGTTACCGCCGCCCATCATTACATCAAATTTGAGGGGTAAGTATAATTCGGCAATTTTAGACTGATCGCCGCGGCTGGCTAAGTTTATGCAGAACCCCGCCGGGGTGGCGTGGGTAATAGGTACAGTAGTAACACAGCCCACTGCTTTACCAGCTTCTTTAAACTTTTGTAGAATAGGTTTATGTTCTTTACCATCGGGGCCAACGTTTAATGAACCATTATTAACTCTTACACCGCCACCCCATGATGAGCTGCCGGCGGCCGAATCGGTAACCAGCGAACTGGCCGATGCGGTATCCATCAATGCTCTGGTACCCCGGCTTTCGCGATACAGGCCCAGCCAATTGCTCGAGCGGCCATATTTACGGTTCAGAAACATATCGGCCATGTTTAGCGTCCCGGTGCTCATGCCGTCTGCTACCATAAATATAATGTTTTTGGCTTTGCCGCCCGAAGCTATTGGGTTCAGTACGTTTGCTACCGAACTAAAGGGGTTAAATATTGTAGCGCCAATAGTTGCCAGGGTACCATTGCGAAAGAACTCTCTTCTTTTCATATTGATGTTTAATGCGAAGTAACGCTTTGCTGTTTACCTGACGGTTAATTTACTATTAAGGTTGGGGTAACCTTATCTCCACCCGTCATGCCGAACTCGTTTCGGCACCCCACAGGACAAGTAGGCGATCAAGCATATTTGCTTAGCATTTGGGGTGCCGAAACGAGTTCGGCATGACGGCGGAGATATCCTCCTTACATTAAATTCATATTACGCGGCTGTTTCTTTTCATCCTTAATTTAAGCTTAACCTGCGGTTGGTTTGGTATTTATAATACTGGCTTATCATTGATTTAACTGTATAGCAACAATTAAGCGCTTGCTAATCAGGCTAAAGCAAATGATTATTAAAGATAAATTAAGGGCGAAAGTGGCAAAGCTGCCTTATGCAGTGTTATCCATAATGGCTGGGGTTTCGGCATTTGGGGCATATACTTGTATGTACTCGTTCCGTAAAGCATTTACGGCTGGTACCTATACCGGCCATCAGTATTTGCATATAGATTATAAGGTTTGGTTGGTAATAGCGCAGATCATCGGGTATACGCTTAGTAAATTTTACGGCATCCGTTTTATTGCCGAGGTAACACATGGCAACCGGGCCAAGAGTATTTTGCTGTTCATCGGCATTGCATGGCTGGCTTTACTGGCTTTTGCGGTGGTTCCGGCTCCATATAACATCATCTTTCTGTTTGTTAACGGCTTACCGCTGGGAATGATCTGGGGTTTGATATTCGGTTATATCGAAGGCCGCCGCTCTACCGAGTTTATGGCGGCGGTAATGTCTATCAGTTTAATATTTGCATCGGGCTTTGTTAAAACGGTGGGCCGCACATTGATGAGCGTATTTCACATTAATGAATATCACATGCCTTTTGCCACGGGAGCTATATTTGTGTTGCCGTTGATCCTATTCATTTTCTGCCTCGAACTTTTACCCGCACCCACCGATGAAGATAAACTACTCCGTGCCGAACGTGTGCCAATGAACGGTGCCGATCGCAAACGCTTTATCTTACGCTTTTTACCAGGCATCATTCTAACCGTGATCAGTTATATTATGCTGACCGTAATGCGCGATGTACGTGATAATTTCGAGGTAGAAATTTGGGCAGGCATGGGTATCAAAACCACCTCTATTTATGCCAGTATCGATTCGCTGATCTCTATCATTGTTTTAGTTATTTTGAGTTTATTAATTTTAATCCGCAAAAACATATTCGCCTTTGGTGTCATTCATTTTTTGATTATTGGTGGCTACATATTGGTAGGCGGTGGTACCATCTTATTTAACCTGCATTTAATTGGCCCTGTAGCCTGGATGACTATGGCCGGCCTTGGCCTTTATTTGGGTTATGTACCATACAACGCCGTATTTTTTGAGCGTTTAATAGCAGTATTTAAATATAAAAGTAACGTAGGTTTTGTAGTTTATGTGGCCGATGCCATTGCCTATTTAGGCAGTGTAAGTATTTTATTGGTAAAAGAACTTAATGGCGGCACCATCAGCTGGTTACTATTCTTTAATAAAGGGGCTATGATTGTTGCAGTTGTTGGCAGTATTAGTACCGTGCTGTCGCTCATTTATTTTATGCAGAGTGCTAACAGCAAAAAGACCAAAGCAATAGATGTTTTGCAGGTAAACCTGCAGCAATAATTTCCGATATTACAACCCCTATGGATAGTAGAAGAGACTTTTTAAAGAAAGCATCATTATTAGCCGGCGCAGCAGGATTAGCCGGTAGTTTACCCGCCTCTATAGCCAAAGCGATGGCCATTAATGCTGCCGAAGGCAGTACTTTTATGGATGCCGAACATGTGGTATTATTAATGCAGGAGAACCGCTCGTTCGATCATTGTTTCGGCACTTTGCGTGGCGTGCGTGGTTATAATGACCCCCGTGCAATTCAACTGGCTAACCGGAACCCGGTTTGGCTGCAATCGAACAAAGAAGGCGAAACTTATGCCCCCTTCCATCTCGATATAAGAAACACCAAGGCTACCTGGATGCACTCGCTGCCCCACTCATGGGCCAACCAGGTAAATGCCCATAATGATGGCAAGCACGATAAATGGCTGGACGAAAAGCATTCGAGCACAAAAGAGTATAGCCGCATGCCTTTAACGCTTGGCTACCATACCCGTGAGGATATACCGTTTTACTATGCTTTTGCCGATGCCTTTACGGTTTGCGATCAGCATTTTTGTTCGTCTTTAACAGGCACCAACCCAAACCGCCTTTTCTTTTGGACGGGTACTGTGCGTGCAGAGCAAAACGAAAACTCGCTGGCACACGTATGGAATGATGACATGGATTACGGCACGCTTAACTGGGCCACATTCCCCGAGCGCCTGGAAGATCATAACATTTCCTGGAAATGCTACCAGAATGAGATGAGCATTGACGTGGGTTTCCAGGGCGAACAAGACCCCTGGCTATCTAATTTTCAGGATAACCCGCTGGAGTTTTTCGGTCAGTATAATATCCATTTGCATCAAAAACATCTGGATCAATTGAAAAGGCGATTAAAAGCCTTACCTGATGAGATTGCTGCCGTTGAAAAACAAATAGCTGTTTCAACTGGCGAGCAGTCCGTTCCATTTAAGAAAGTTTTGCAGACTAAACAGGATGAACTGAAGGATGTTAAAATCAGGCTAGAGAATGCAGACCGCAAACCTTTTGATAGCCTGACCGCCCGCGAGAAAAGCATCCATCAGAAAGCATTTATCACCAATAGCAACGATCCATACTATCATCAATTAGTTGAATTGCATTACGAAGATGCAGGTCAAAAACGCAGCATGCAGGCTCCTAAAGGTGATGTATTACATCAGTTTAGGGAGGATGTAAAAACGGGTAAGCTGCCTACTGTATTGTGGTTATCAGCTCCCGAGAGTTTTTCAGATCACCCCACCGCCCCCTGGTATGGTGCATGGTATGTATCTGAAGTGCTGGACATCCTGACACAAAACCCGGAGGTTTGGAAGAAAACCATCTTTATACTAACTTATGATGAGAATGATGGGTATTTCGACCACGTGCCACCATTTGTGGCCCCTCACTCACATAAGCCGGGTACCGGCAAAGTATCTGACGGTATTGATACCCGTGTAGAATTTGTAACCTTTGACCAGGAATTGGCACGCAAAGATTTCCCTGAGAAATACGACCGCGAATGCTCAATTGGTTTAGGTTTCCGTGTACCAATGGTTATTGCATCGCCATGGAGCAAAGGCGGTTGGGTAAACTCGGAAGTGTTCGACCATACCTCTACCCTACAGTTCCTGGAGAAATTCCTTTCCAACAAAACGGGTAAAACGGTAACCGAACCCAATGTATCCGACTGGCGTCGTACCGTTTGCGGCGATCTGACTTCAGCCTTCCGTCCATATCGTAGCGATGTTATCAGCGTGCCGCCATTTGTGGTGAAGGATACGTTTTTAGAAAGTATTCATAAAGCTAAATTTAAGCAACTACCCAACAATTATAAGTTATTATCGGCAGCAGATATAGCGGAAATTAAGCAGCATCCGCATGCCTCACCATATTTACCGCAGCAAGAAAAAGGCATCAAGCCATCATGTGCTTTACCTTATCAATTATATGTTGATGGTAAATTGAGTGCAGATAAATCGGCCTTTGAAATCACTTTCCAATCGGGCGATGAATTGTTTGGCAAGACGGCAGCCGGTTCGCCATTTAATGTTTATGCGATGGGTAATTATCGAAGCTTTAAAGATGCAGCTCAGTTTGATCCTTTACGAAGCTGGTCGTACGGCGTAAAAGCTGGCGATACCATTGCTGATGTATGGCCGGTGCATGAATTTGAAGACCAACATTATCACCTGCGGGTTTACGGGCCAAATGGATTCTATCGTGAATTTAAAGGTAGCCATGCCGACCCTGCAATTGAAACCGGCTTTGAATACCAGCGCAATATGCTCAACAAAAAGCTATTGACGGGAAATATTTCTCTAAAGATCAGCAACACAGGTAATCAGCCCCATACAGTTACATTAATAGACAATTCTTACAAAAGTGGTACAAGAAAGAAAGTATTAACCGCTTCAGGAACCCCAAGTGCCGAGTCGACCTTTATAGTAGAACTAGCTAAAAACCACGGCTGGTACGATTTCAGCATTAAGGTTGATGGCGCCAATGGCTTCGAGAAAAGGTATGCCGGCCGCATTGAAACCGGCAAACCAGGTTACAGCGACCCACTAATGGGCCGGGTGCTTATTTAAAGCTGTTTAATAAACCCCGACGATTTGATCTCGTAGCCCAGTCCCTTATAAAAGTGATGGGCTCCTATCCTTTCGTCGCGGTTACCACTGCTTAATATTACTGAGTTGCAGCCTAATTCTGTAGCCCAGTCTTCAACTGCTTTTATCAGCTGTTTACCTACGCCGCGGCCGCGGTACTGCTCATTTACCACAAAGGCGAGGATGCGTATATAAGTACCATTTTTTTCGTACCAGAAACCTTTAACCAAACCGGCCATGCCAATTACAGCATCGTCATCGGTAATTACTAAAGTACGGTAGTCGGGATTTTGGTTTACGTTATCAAAGCGGATCTGCACTTCCTCTGCAGTACAGGGATAACCAAGCTGGGTAATTAAAGTACTTAGTGGCGAAACGTCTTCAGTCCTGGCGTTTCTAACTATAAATTGATCAGACATATTATGATATAAAAACCCGGACGAGCAAGCTCATCCGGGATGGGTATTAAAAACTATTGCAAATATTTTGCTTTAAGCGTTTTAATTTGTTGGTTGGTTAAGCCAATTTGTGTTTTCAAAAAGTTATCAACCGAACCATATTGCTGGTTAATAGCAGCAAAGGTAGCATCAAGATATTCCTTCTTAGCGGCCATCATTGCTTTGGCAGCATCAGGGTCAATGTTCATCATCTTGGTCATACCGGCAATCGCTTTAACATTTTCATCTTTACGATAATAGTTGGTTGCGGTATAATCATCAATAATTGTATTGTAAGGTACGCCTAAGCTGTATAAAAACAAAGCAGCGCCAATACCGGTACGGTCTTTACCGGCGGTGCAATGGAACAGCAGGCTTTGCTCATCAGGCAAGTTAATCAACTTATCAAAAAAAGGCTTATAACGGTCTTTCAGATATTTGGTATTGGTGTAAAAAGAAGTAATCAGCGAATCGCCATTCGCTTTGTGAGCCATCATACCTTTCATCATCGAATTGTTCAGGCTATCGCTGCCGGCAGGGCAAAGTATGTAATCGGTATTAGGGTTCATCCTATCCGGCGCGGCCGCTGATTCCTGGCGACCACGGAAATCAACATCGGTAGAAATGTGCTTGTCTTTCAATACCTGTAAATCAGCATCGGTTAACTTGCTGATATCCGCGCTACGGTAAACCTTGCCCCATTTAACTTCACGGCCATCTTTGGTTTTATAACCACCCAAATCTCTGAAATTGGCAGCTCCCTGTAATACTACATGGCGTTGGGTACTATCGGCAACTTGTGCAAACCCGGTATAACCGAATGCCATTGTAAGCACCAATAACAATACGTTCTTTTTCATTTTTTGTGTTTAATTAAAAAACAGGAGCCGCATCGCGCAGCCCCTGTTGGTATAAAAAATTGAACTGAAAAATCTTATTTATACATCCACATGTCTTTGGTTGGATCATCAGAACCACCAAATTGCGAGCTAACAGCAGAATTAAAGTTAGCCGTGTTATAAACAGCTTCTGCTGCAGGATACATCCAGCGGCGTGGTATTAAGCTGTTTGGTGTACCAATACCTGCACCGCCTTGTGCCAGAGTAGGCACGCCTGTACGCAGATAAGTATAAAATGATTCCCAACCCGAGTTATTGAACATGGCAATATATTTCTGGGTTAAGATTTGTTTTAACTGGGTAGCAGGGTCTGCAGAAATAACCACATTGGCATTAGCCAAAAACTGCGGAATATTTACAGTAACTGTACCCAATGTTTTACCTGCCAGGTCACCGATAGTTATAGATTGTCCGTTGGTTAAACCGTATACACCGAATGAAGCGGTGATACCGTTATTATACCAGGTTGCAGCGTTGCCGCTAATCCAGCCTCTGTTAATAGCCTCTGCCATATTGAAGCATAATTCAGGATAACCGATAAAAACAAACGGCTCTGCATTTGCACCAGTTGATGAGCTATAGTAGCGATTAAAATTAGCGAATGAGTATGCACCCTGGCTATTAATTGGGGCACCTGCATTTGAAGCTAATAATAATGCTGCTTGCGATTGATTAATATCCGCACCAACGTAAGCTGTAAAATCGCTCACTGTTTTGCCGCCTACCAATTGTGCAGGGGCCGGTGTAGCAGATAAATAAGTACGTGGATCTTGATTGGCAGTTGTAATATTCAAATAAGTATTACCAATATTAGCGTAGTTGTTATACGGGTTATAGTTTAAACTGAAGATTGAATATTTGGTAACAGAAGTAAACTTGTACACAAGGTTATCACTGTTAGCAACCATAATCGGGTATTTAGCCGGGGTACTGATAATTGTTGCAAACTGTTGTGGGATTTGCAGATCGGCATTATCAGTAGCACGTTTGCTTAGGCTGATTAATACTCTTAAACGATAAGTATTAATAACCTTTTGCCATTGAAGGTAAGTAAATCCAAAAATATCATTTGAATCCAGTACCGTGTTTGCAAGCGCAGGTGTGGTAGCAATTAAATTGCCCAATAATGTATTGGCATTATCCAGCATAGCAAGCGCACTTTTATAAACATCGTGCTGGGTATCATATTTAGGGGTTAAATTGGTTGGATCGCCAGCTTGTGAAAAAGGAATATCACCCACACGCTGTGTTAACCAGATACCTGAATAAGCTTTGAAAAACTGCGATAGGGCATAATATTTATTAGTTTGGTTACCCTGTTGTGCAATTGACTGCTGTTGCAGTTTAAGCGCATATTTTAGAATATCATAACTATCTGTTGTATTACCAAAGTTATAGCTGTTGCTACCACGATAGTAAGCATAGTTAGATATTACATATTGCTCTGCAATTGCAGATGAACCCCATGGCAATTCGCTTGAACGTATTAAGTTAGCAGTAAGTGCATTAAGCAATAACGGCACCGGAACAACTGCACTCGCGCCTGCCACATTGGGGTTGTCTATCAAATCCCCTTTCTGGCAACCGGTAAAAGATACCATGCCTGTAATAGCTAAGGCAAATGGAATAATGTATGATCTTAATTTCATAATATTTTTTTAATTGATGATCAATTAGAATGTTAAATGGATGTTGAAACCGAAACGACGAGCGGTTGGGCTTTCCAGATCGCTACCACCATTTGTACCTACGATGGTACGGTCTGATGCATTGTAACCAGAAGCATATTGATCAAGGTCAATGTCTTTACGAGCTGCAAAGTATAACAAGTTGCGGCCTACAATTGAGAAGGTTGCTTTTCTGATAAAAGTACCATTCAAATATTTAGATGGCAATGAATAACCAATTGTTGCTTCACGCAGTTTAGCGTAAGAACGGCTGATCATGTAAGCCTCATCAAAGCTACCTGCGATACCGCTTGAGATGTAACTTTGAACTGTAACCGGTACATTATTTTTAGCAAATGTTAACTGGCCTAAGTTGGTGATCTGACCGTTAGCATATACCGGTGTACCGCTCACTATATAAACACCCTGGCCAATGTAGGCTGGAGTTACTGATTTAGTACCTTCGGCAGTACTATTCCATTCTGCTAAACGTGCAACACCGTAAGCGCCTGAAGCAGTTTCAAGATCTGTACCACCATTCATTGCCTGGTAGTAAGTTCTGTCATAGATTTTACCACCTATACGGCCATCAAACTGGAAGCTTAATGAGAAGTTATGGTAGCTTAAGCTGTTGGTAATACCGAATGAGAAATCTGGGTTGGCATGGCCTAACAATGCGTTGTTATTGATACCGCCTGGTGATGAAATTGGCAAACCACCTGTTACAGCACCTGTAGCCGGATCAACAGAGTGTGAGTTGATGATGTTACCGTTTCCGTCTCTTACAAATTTGGTTCCGTAAATATCATCCAGTCTTTCGCCAACTGTATAATTGTGGCCATTTTGCTGTAAGAATTGTTGAGTACCATAAATTGATTTCAGGGTTTCTTTGTAGGTTGAGTAGTTAACGTTAACATCCCAGTTTAAGCCACCTGGATTTTTTAAAACAGAACCCATCAACTCAATTTCGAAACCTTTTTTAAGTGTAGTTACACCGTTTACCAATTGGTTGATATCGCCTGTTGCAGTTGATACCGGTAATTGGAAAATGTTAGGGCCGTTAGTAGTAGTAAAATAGGTAGCGTTTAAGCCTAAACGGTTTCCTAAGAATTTAGCATCAAAACCAGCCTCGTACGATTGAACATCATAAGGTTTGATTTTAGCATTGGGGATTGTATTTGATAACGATACAGAAGGTGTACCATTATAATAAGTAGCAGAAGCAGATGGCGCTTCGTTTACATAAGTTGGGCCGTTATATGGTGTGTAAAGTTCTGTACCATAACCCAATAACCCACCCGGTTGGGCGGCAGTTACAGGCTTTGAGTTCCAGCCCGTACCTAATGCGGTAGACTGTAAAGCATTGAATGCGCTACCAATTGTTGGTGCAGTTAAACCACCTTTAACATCGGCAAATGAACCACGTACTTTTAAGAAAGAGATAAACTGAGGCAGTTTAATATAATCATTAACCACACTGCTCAAAGAAACCGATGGGTAAAAGAAAGTATTGTTACCAGAATCAAGTGTAGAAAGGTGATCCACACGACCGGTAGTACTTACCGTAAAGTAGTTTTTATAACCAAAATCAAACGAGTAGAAAGCACTGTTTACCTGCATTTTTGAATCAAAATTGTAGATATAAGGCTTAGCTGCAGAGTTTGCTAAATTGTAAATACCAGGTAATGATAAACCTTGTGTAGTAGCCCAGTCAGAATTGTAAGTGAATGAGCGCTCATTAGCACCAGCCAATGCCGAAACATTCCAGTTGCCAAATTTGTGGTTATAGTTCAGTATCGCGTCAGTGTTATTCTCTAACAAGTTACGCTGATCTTGTCTGTAATCACCATAATAGCCAAAAGCATACCATGATA
>CAHJXH010000004.1 GCA_903644075.1 Sphingobacteriaceae bacterium
GGATCATTAGTGGTGGGTGTTTTGTCGGGCATCGTCACTGCCATCGCTTCATTTTTTTGCAGCGTAGTGGTGAGCATAAAAAAGGTGATGAGTAAAAAAGCAAGATCAACCATTGCGGTAAGGTCAACACGTGCTGCGATCCTGTTGCGTCCGGATCTGCCACCTGCCTTAGCAGGCGAAGAATTTAACTCGGCCATAATCGTAAAGTTTAAGGTAAAACTGGTTTATATTACTTAATGCAATATACAATTATAACGCAAGTTGATGCATCTTTGTTGCAACAAATCTTGAAATTATTATTTAAAGTCTAGATCGTTATCGCCTGCTATTGTTTACAAAATAACAGCGGTCTGAGATCCAGGTATAGGATATAGAAATAGAGAAAAACATATAGCTATCACGCGGACGGCCATCACCACGTTGTGTACCGGCTACTTGAGCATCCGTTAACCCGGTGCGGTTAGTAATAGGGTCTCCACCACCTGTTCTTACAAATTTGGAAATGTCCGTCGGGTAGTATCCACTAACATCGTCCAGATAGTCAGTATTAGTATAATGATAGGTAGCATCGGCTGTAAGACTAAGCTTGCCCAGAAAATTATATTTAACGCCAATACCATACGGGATGCTTAAAGCAATTTTAGAGTAAGGTTTGGCCTCCCCTTCTGTACTACCAGAGCGCAGGTCGTATCTTAAGCCATCATCGGCTTTAGCCGTCGGCGTATAATAAACCCCGCCCAACCCTAAAAAGATGTAAGGCGTAAAGCTATTTTTATATATCCCGGGGCGATACTCTAAAAAGTTAACCTCTGCCCTTGCACTTACTTCGTGCAGGGTGGTTAAAAAATTAAGGTTACGATTACGATTTTCCGGATACGATGAATTTTTATCATCGGCCGAAATCCATCCAAATGTATAAGAGCCTCTTGCCGAGAAATACGGGCTATAATTTTTTCGGGCGAAGATGCCGATATTGCCGCCGCTTACCTGTAAAGGGTTACGGGAGTTTAAATCGCCCATGTAACCCGAGCCGCCAATAAGGCCACCCAATTCCCAGGTTTGCGCCTTGGCTGCAAGCGTAGCTGTTAGTAAAAGTAAAAGCGTAAATATTCTCCGCATCCAATAATATTAATAGTTACGGGCATCTAAACCCCACAGTAACTTGTTTCTTAACGTTTTCAGGTAACTCTCATTATTCAGGCGTACTAAGTTAAGCCCAAAACCTGCTTTCGAAATACTAAATTTCATATTTTCTCCCAGTACCGCCGTACGCGAATCGCATGAGATGAGGTAGTTTGCACCGCGGGTTTCTACATCAAAAGAAAGCTCGCTGCTATCCGGGAACACAATTGGCCTTACATTTAAGTTATGCGGTGATACCGGTGTAACTACAATAGTGTTTGATTGCGGGAAAATAATTGGCCCACCGCAGCTTAACGAATAAGCCGTAGAACCTGTTGAGGTTGATATGATAATACCATCACCCCAATAAGTGTTTAAAAACTCATCGTTTAAATAGGCATGCATGGTTATCATGGCCGCATCATCGCGTTTGTGGATGGTAATATCATTAAGCGCAAAATTGCAGTCACCAAATACCTCCGCGTCCGATTTTATGCAGATCAGCTCGCGGTTGTCCAACGTATAATCACCGTTCAGCACGGCTTCAATAGCACCTTCAATATCACCTTTATTTACACTGGCCAGGTACCCTAAACGCCCAAAATTGATACCCATTACCGGGATGCCGCTATCGCGAACCATGGTAACGGTATCGAGCAAGGTTCCATCGCCACCCAAGGTTAAAAACAGATCGATGTACCCTTTTAATGGGATCGACAGATCTAAAACCTGGTAATCAAAATGAGAAATTTTGCCGTCGAGAAATTCCTGGAGTAATGGATGTATAAATACTTCGGCTTTGCCTTGCAGTTGTTCAAATACTTTTTGGGCAAAGGGTAAAACGGAGTCGTTAAACTGTCGGCCGTAAACTACTATTCTCATACGGTCTTCTTAAAAATTGAGGTAGTTCATCAGCGAATCATAACGATCTTTGGTATCGTCATTATCATCGGTATGGCCAAACACTGCTTTTACATCATATCCATAACGTAAAAAAGTAGCCGAAATACCTGAAGTATCTTGTTTATTAATTTTGAGGGTAACCTCCATGCGGGTCGAATCTGGGAATGTGCGTGCGTATGAGCTTAAGATCTGTGCATTATCAGACTCAACAATCTGGGCCATGTGTGCCAGCGAATTATTTTTATTGGTAATTTCCAGCACAATAATTACACCCGGATCTGTAGCCGAAGTTAGCTGCGCAATGCCGTTTACCATGGCATTAACGGTAATAACACCCAGGTAGGTTTTATTTACACTTAATACAGGTATTACACTTATTTGCCTTTGGTAAAAAGCTGCAATAACTTCATAAATGTGCTGCGATTCTAAAACATAAGGCACAGTAAGCGTTAATGGCAGTGCACTTAAAAGTGTTTCGTGATTGGGGTCTGTCAGTTCCTCTTCGGCTAACAAACCCAAATACTGATCGTCGTTTATAATGGGCAGGTGCCTCACCTTAAACTCGGCCATACGGTCGAGCGCCTGCTGAATGGTATCAGTGGTGTGCAACGGTGGTATAGCATTAACAATCAGCTCTATTGCAAGCATATTACTTTTTATTTTTTACCTTCTGCAAAAACTCTTTCAAGTACATATTAAACTCTACGGGGCGTTCCATCATCGGCGCGTGGCCGCATTGGTCAATCCAGTATAGTGTGCTGTCGGGCAGTAGTTTGTTAAATTCAACAGCTACTTCCGGCGGCGTTATATGATCATTTCTTCCCCATATTAAACCTACGGGGATTTTTATTTTAGGTAAATCCTTACCCATGTTGTGCCTGATAGCCGATTTTGCCATGGCCAGTATCCGTATTACACGGTTACGGTCGTTAATGGTGGTGTAAACCTCATCAATCAGGTCATCAGTTGCAATTGCCGGATCGTAAAAGGTATATTGTACTTTCTCTTTCACAAAATCGCGGTTCTCGCGGCGCGGAAATGATCCTCCGAATGCATTTTCATACAAGCCGGAACTGCCGGTTAATACCAGCGTTTGGATCATGTCCGGGTGTGCCAAGCAGTAAATTAAACCAACGTGCCCACCCAGGGAATTCCCTAATAATGTAATGTTAGTTAATTTTTTATACTTTATAAACTTATGCACAAATTTTGACAACGACTTTACACCCGTTGTCAGCAATGGCAGATCGTAAATTGGCAGTATGGGCAGCACTACGCGGTATTGATCTTTAAAAGCATCAACCACATCTTCCCAATTACTTAAAGCACCCATAAGGCCGTGCAGAAGTAACAGCGTTTCGCCCTTTCCCTCTTCTATATATGTGAAACCGTTTTCTTCCCGAAGCGCGTAACTCATAAAAAACTCTATCTATTTAGTGTTGTACCAATCTTTAATTCAGTATAAAAGCATTATTTATACGCTATAAAGATACTTTTAAGAAATTGAGTTGCAACAATTATAGCAACTTAATTATGCCAGTAATTGTTTAACCACTTCTGATATTGTTTTGCCATCGGCTTTGCCTGCAAGCTCTTTATTAGCTGCACCCATTACCTTACCCATATCTTTAACAGATGTAGCACCTACCCTGCTAATCAGGTCTTTCAGGTAAACTTCTACCTCTTCTGTACTCATTTGCTTTGGCAAATAAGCTTCAATAACAGTCTGCTCCTGTGCTTCTATCTGGTATAAATCGTCGCGGTTCTGGGCTTTATAAATATCTGCAGATTCTTTACGTTGCTTAACCAGTTTTTGCAACACTCTAATTTCGGCCTCTTCGCTTACTTCGTCTGCCGCACCTTTTTCGGTGAGTGCCAATAACAATGCTGATTTAATAGCACGCAAACCGCGCAATTTATCTGCATCCTTAGCCAGCATGGCCGTTTTAATATCCTGGTTTATGGTTTCAATTAATGACATTTTTTATGTTGATTAAGTTAAGCGGTTGATTAGGTTAAGTAGTTGATTGGGTTGAATGAGTGAGCTGATAACCTAATCAACTTAATCTAACTCAATCAACTACTCACCTATCTCCTAAATATATTCGTTGCCGTTGCTTGCGCGGTTGGCATTACTATTATTTCGTTTATGTTTACATGCGCCGGGCGCGATACTGCAAACCAAATGGTTTCGGCGATATCTTTTGCCACAAGCGGGTCAAAACCTGCGTATACTTTTTTGGCGCGTTCTTTATCTCCTTTAAAACGCACTTCCGAAAACTCGGTTTCAACTGCGCCCGGGTGTACAGCTGTTACCCTGATACCATGGCTTAATAAATCGATACGCATACCTTCGCTTAAAGCAGTCACGGCAGCCTTGGTCGCACAGTATACATTGCCATTGGCATATACTTCTTTACCGGCTATCGAGCCTAAGTTAATAATTTGTCCGTGCCCGTTTTCAATCATCCAGTTTGATACTACTTTGCTTACGTAAAGCAAACCTTTTATGTTGGTATCAATCATGGTATCCCAATCGTCATAACTGCCGCTTTGTATGGGGTCTAAACCCTGGCTCAGGCCGGCGTTGTTAATCAGCACATCTACATGTTTCCAATGTTGCGGCAAACTCTCCAGGTTACTGATCACAGCATCGCGGTTACTTACATCGAAGGCCGAAACTGCGACTTCAACATTATATTTTTCGTTGATCTCCCTGGCCAGTTTTTCCAGACGATCGTGACGACGGCCGGTTAGTACCAGGTTATATTGTTGAGCAGCAAATAAATGGGCACAAGCCTCACCGATCCCTGCGGTGGCGCCTGTTATTAAAGCAATTTTAGCCATAGGTGTGTAACTACGGCAGCGAAATTATGTTTTTTTAATTTACTTATTCGAAGTATAAGCTAAAACTTATCGTATGGAGGAATAATTTACTTATAGGAGATGAATATGGGTGGCTCTCTGGAAGTAATACGTTATTAAACGAATTGCTCACTTTAAGTTCGGGCGATAGTTTAAAATATTCGAAATAAATATCGCAGCCTATGGCAGCCTCCCATGCATTGTAGTTCCGGGTTAGTTTAACCATTTTATCATCCAGCCCACCTTCTGTATCGTCAGGCTTTTTATTAATGGCGAATGATGTTTTTACACCACCCAGTACATAAAAACGAAAATCGCCCATCCGGTCTGATTTTAGTTTAAGTGAAAGTGGTATATCAACCGATGTGGTTTGTATTTGCTTGGTGATGTTACCGCTCGGGTCCTGGTAGGTATAATGAATTTCCTTATCCGCAAAAACCAACTCCGGCGTGGTGCGCACTTCAAGGTGATCTGTAAGTGTATACCGGGTAACAAAACCAATGCCGAAACCAGGTAGGCTATTTGAGCCGATAGAAGTAAGCGGTGTTTTATACTTTACCCCTTGATCATAGTACTGATCTTGCCAGGTAGTCTTCTTAACAATTTTAAAATCGCTGTTTATGTATTGAAATGTAAAGCCGAAACTCAGGTCGGTCTGATCGGCGCCACCGCCCCATGATGGGACTATGGTATATTGCGCCCATGATTTACAGGTGCAAAAAATCAATAAAAAAACGATCAGATACCCGGCTTTTCTTCTCATTTAATACCCGTGTAAATAGAACAGATGCCAAAAGTTAACGATCTGTGCTTTGTTTGCTTATACCCTACCTTGTCCATTAATGTTACAAAACTTTTGCCATCCGGAAATGCGGCAACAGATTCGGGAAGGTAAGAATAAGCTCTTGAATCTTTAGAAAAAAGCTTACCAATTGAAGGAGTAATATAATTAAAGTAAAAACTATACAACTGCTTTATGGGGAAACCTTTTGGTTTTGAAAATTCTAATATCACAGCCTTGCCACCCGGTTTTAGTACCCGAAGCATATCGGCCAATCCTGCTTCCAAATGTTCGAAATTGCGCACACCATAAGCAACGGTTACGGCATCAAACTTCCCGGCATCAAATGGCAGGTTTTCTGAGTCGCCGGTATATACTTCAAACTTATCATTCAGGTTGCGTTTGGTTATTTTTTGCTTCGCAACTTCCAGCATGCCTTCAGAAATATCAACCCCTGTTATTTTTTCAGGATTAAGTATTCCCAAGGCTTCAAACGCGAAATCGCCTGTACCGGTAGCCACATCCAGGATATGTTTGGGCTGATCTTTCTTTAATTCGTTGATTGCTTTTTTGCGCCAGATGATATCGATCCCTAACGACATAAAGTGGTTCAGGAAATCGTAAGTACCGGATATATTGTTAAACATATCGGCTACCTGCTCTTTTTTGGTAGCCTGCTGACTATTATAAGGAGTTACAGTTTTGCTCATTTCTGAAAGCAAAGTTATTAAGTTATTTGTTATTGAGTTATTAAGTTAATCGTTATTGGGTCAATTTAGCTTTTTTAAGATAAGCAATGTATCCATTGAGTAACCTAAGACAATGATCGTGTTGTTCTTTTAATTCCACTAGTTGTTCCGCTGACAAATATTTACAGTCGAAGGCACATATTAAATGATCCAGCGTTTCATTTAAAGACCCTCTTGCTGTTCTACAAAACTGTATATTTTCTTGATGATGGAAACGGCCAAAGCCTTCTGCAATATTTGCGGTTATGGAGCGTGAGGATCTGATTATTTGATCTGTTAACCGAAATTTTTCTTCATTTGGAAATTTGAGGGCTAAGGATTGAATTTCAATTCGCAGCTTTTGCGAAAACTTCCAAACCTCCAAATCCTCAAATGAGTTCATAATAACCAATAACTTAATAACCCAATAACTTAATAACCATTAGCTACACCCCCTCCATTTTCCCAATCCTGCTATGCTTGTAGCTGTAGGTAAAGTAAATTACCAGGCCTATAACCAGCCAGATTAAGAAACGTAACCAGTTGGTATAGCCCAACTCGGTCATCAGGTAAAAGCAGCTTAGCAGGCCTAATACAGGTATCAGCGAAAGCTTTTTAACAAAGGACAGTACGCTTAATCCTGCAGAAAGAATGATAAACAGGAAGTATGGAAAATTCTCATGACTATTATTACCGGAGAACAAGCCCATAATTGGTTTCCAGAAAAAGTATATACCAATTATAAAAAGAGCCGGGACTATCAGTTGTGAATTGATATATGGGATTTGGAATTTCCCTTTTACAGATGCTTCTTTAGGAAGCAAAAGTACACCGCCACAAACCAACACGAAGGCGAATAGGGTACCAATACTGGTAAGGTCCGTTACTTCAGTAAGGTTCATAAATAACGCTGGGATGGCTACCACAAAACCGGTTACAACAGTTGCAAATGATGGTGTTTGGTGTACCGGGTGAATACGCGAAAAAGCTTTAGGTAACAACCCGTCGCGACTCATGCTCATCCAGATGCGCGGTTGACCCAGTTGGAATATCAATAACACACTTGCCGTTGCAATTACCGCACTGATAGATATAACATAGCTGATCTTCTTCAAACCGACATGCGAAAATACAAATGCCAGCGGATCGCCAACATCAAGCTTTTTATAGCTCACCATACCGGTAAGTACCAGGGCAATCAAAACATATAATACAGTACAGATTACTAAGGAGTAGATCATACCGCGAGGCAGATCGCGTTGTGGGTTCTCGCATTCTTCGGCAGTAGTTGATATGGCATCGAAACCAATATAGGCGAAGAATACACCAGAAACACCTTTCATCACCCCACCGAAACCGTTAGGTAAAAATGGATGCCAGTTGGCAGGTGTTACATAAAAGAATCCTAAAATTATAACGGCAATAACCACGGCAATCTTTAAAAGTACCATCGCATTGGTTACCTTTTTGGTTTCGCGAATGCCAATATATACCAGGTAAGTAATTACAATTACAATAGCCAGCGCAGGGATATTGGCGATCAGCTTGAAGTTACCAAAACCAGGTGCGGTTGACCAGGCAATGGCCTCGCTGCGCAGTTTATCGGTAATATCTGCTACATGCCCACTGGCTGTTAACTGTTGAATGGTCCCCTGGGCGCGGAAAGCACTCAGGTAATCCATGGTCAAATATTCGGGCATGTGGATGTGGAAACCTTCGAGCAGGTTCACAAAATATTCGCTCCAGGATATTGCTACCGCGATGTTACCGATGGCATATTCCATCAGTAGATCCCAACCGATGATCCAGGCGATCAACTCACCGAACGATGCGTAAGCATAGGTATAAGCGCTACCCGCAACAGGGATACGCGAAGCAAATTCGGCATAACACATCGCCGAAAACCCGCATGTGATAGCAGTTATTACAAAAAGGATGGTAACACCCGGGCCGCCATTGAAGGAGGCCACGCCGATAGTGGAGAAAATACCTGCGCCTACTACGGCGGCTATACCCATAAGGGTAAGGTCTTTTACATTTAATACTTTACGGAGGTGCGATTCTGTGCCAGAATGTTCGCTATCGCTGTAACCACTGGCAACATCAGCAAGTATGGTATCGATCGACTTTTTACGGAAGATATTTTTCGACATTAAATTTTAATCAAATTACGGAAGTCAAACATAACTATTTTTTCGATCTATTTGGGCGCATTATCGTAATTTGCGCCATGAAGCTGCGTATTACCGACGTATTATATCGATTACGGTTATTTTTTATTCCATATCTTATTATTCTGAGCGCATGTTTAATCATTAAGCTCATCTACACCCGCGAAGGCATCTATTTTGCGGTGAATAGTTACCACAATACATTTGCCGACTACTTTTTTATCGGTGCAACAGACGTAGGCGACGGCTTGTTCATGCTGTTTGTAGTTATTGCTCTGGCCCTGTTTAGTTATCGTAAGGCATTTTTAATGGCCAGCAGCTTTTTAATAACAACCGTATTAGTGCAAGTAGCCAAACGGCTGGTACACGCTCCCCGCCCATCGGTTTACTTTACAGATCATGCCCATATTTATTATGTAAATGGGGTGAAGCTTTTTACATCAAACAGCTTTCCATCGGGCCATACAGTACAGGCATTTACCATGGCTGTTGTGCTGGCTTATTTTGCCCGGCAAAAAAGCTGGGGCTTTATCCTTTTGCTGTTAGCCATTTTGGTAGGCTACTCGCGCATGTACCTGAGCGAGCATTTTTTCGAAGATGTAATGGCAGGCTCTATCATTGGTACAGTGGCAACAATAATATGGCTCACTATCATAGATAGCAAGCCATTTATACATACCCAGGCCTGGGCCCGGGGCTTATTGAGTAAGAAAAAAAGTTAAGCCGTTACCTGCTTGCGTTTACGGCTGCGTACCACCATTACAATGATAATGATGAGGATTATGCCGCCCGCAATTAATGCTATTTTTAAAGCCTTATGCATGCCGGTAAACTTACCGTATGTACTGTACTGATCTGTACCGTCGAAACTTGCGGCTGTTTTTATTGAAGCAAAAAACTGGTCGGCTTCTTTTTTGGCAATGTCCTCACGTTGCAGCGGATACACAAACTGGAAAGTATAGGTTGCATCTTTCGTATACAAAATCCTGAATTTCCTGATCTGCTCACCCTGGGTGTCATCACTGGTACTTAATGCAAAATCACGTACCTCAACATTATTAACAATGGTATCGTGGCTGTTTAAGATGGTTCCGTTACCCGAGCTTTTGAGCAGCTTGTTAGTATATTCTTTAAAAACCTTATTAAGGTCCTTCTCCTTTTTAAGCGGTTTATCAGTAGGGTTTGGTGCTTTAATTACGATCATAAAACCCAGTGTACCGGTTCCGGAATAGATAGTTTGGCCGAGGGTATCGCGTTTTTCAAATTCGGCAGGTAAGGAAACCGTTACCAGGTTATCTATTTTTACAGGTTTAATTACCTGAGCATGGGCTGTTGCTATTGCAAGTATGGTTATATAAAAACCTATCAGTATCTTTTTCATAGTTATTTGTTATAACTAAAAAAACACCGATAGGTTTTAAAGAAGGTTAGGAATGATGCCCTGTAATTACAATTTAGCCAGTTCGCTCTTCACAAAAGCAACCAGTTCTTTCACGTATTCGGCGCTGAAATCAAATTTAATTCCTGCTGTTTCGTAAATCTCTTTAATGGTTTTGGTGTAACCTAATTTTAAGGCATCCAGGTATTGCTGAAGCCCTTTTTCAGGATTTTCCTTGTAGTTTTTCCATACCGCAATTGCGCCTAATTGTGCCATACCGTATTCGATATAGTAAAATGGCACTTCGAAAATATGCAGCTGTTTTTGCCACAGGTTGGCTTCTGCTTCTTTATTATCGCTCCACTCAACAAAGCTGGCACCAAAACGCTCATAGATTTGCATCCAGGCATCGCGACGCTGCTCGTCGGTATGGTCGGGGTTGGTATAGATCCAGTGTTGAAACTGGTCTACCACGGCTACCCAAGGCAGGGTTTTAATTACATCAATTAATTGATCGCGTTTAGCACGTTTCAATTCTTCCGGATCACTGAAAAAAACATCCCAGTTATCCATCGAAATTAACTCCATCGACATGGAAGCCAATTCGGCAACCTCTGATGGGCAATGTTTAAAATCGTTCAACTCTAAGTCTGCCGTCAAAAAGGTATGTACCGCATGGCCGCCTTCGTGTACCATGGTAGTCAGGTCGCGGAAAGTATTGGCCGAATTCATGAAGATAAAAGGTGCACCAGTTTCGGCCAGCGGATAGTTATACCCCCCCGGGGCTTTACCTTTGCGGCTCTCCACATCAAACAGCTTGTTTTCTTTCATGATCTCCAAACGCTCACCCAAATAACGGCTGATGTTGCTGAAACACTGAATTGATTTCTCGATCAGTTCTTCACCATTCTGGAAAGGTTTTAATGGAGCCTGACCAGTAATATCAACATCCGTATCCCAAGGCTTTAAAGCCTGTAATCCTAAGGCTTCTTTACGTTTTTCGGCTTGCTCTTTCAGCACAGGCACCACTTCCAGCTCAATGGCTTCGTGGAAACTATAGCAATCCTGTGGCGTGTAATCAAAGCGCCCTAATGCCTGGAACATATAATCGCGGAAGTTTTCGAAACCCGCGTTCAAGGCTACTTTATGGCGAAGCACACGCAGCAGATCGAACAGTTTATCCAGCTCTTCCTTATTCTCCAAACGGCGACCGGTGATCTTCTCCCAGGCCTCCCGGCGTTTTTCACGATCAGGACTTTTTAAGATAGCCGCAGCTTGTTCTAAAGTAAATTCTTTATCACCAATATGTACCGACATGCCGCCGGTGATCGACTGGTATTTCTGCTGTTCTACCTGAATCTCGGTCTGGATTGGAATATTTTCCTCGCGGAATAATTCTAATGATTTTTTGATGCTACGCAGATAAACGAAATATTTATCATTATCCAGTTGGTCGAAGAATTCACTTTCAACCAGCTTTTTATTCAGCTCATTGCTGTAAGGCGCAATCTTCGGCTCAATTTCGGTAGCGAAGTATTGGAAGTTTTGCAACAACTCCTCGCTCACGGTATCGCAGGTCATGCGAATATAGCGCCATGCAAAATCCTCTTCAATAGCAGCTTCAAACTCGCTGCGGTCGCGCAGCCATTGCTCTAATTCTTCAACCGAGTTAATCTGGCGATCGCGCAGTTCAATCAAAAGTGGCTCTAAGTTTTCCCACTTCATTTCCAGGTTTTCTGGTATATAATGTTTTGCTTTTTTATGGATCATGGTATTTGATCTGCAAATGTGCAGATGTGCAAATATGCAGATTATTGTGAGAATCGGAATTTACTGAATTCAAGAATTAACAGAATTATGGCAAATATTGTCTGAACCAGAATTCATAGAATTTTTAGAATTATAAGATTTACCTTGATATTAAAATCGTTATTTCAATACATTCTGTTAATTCTTTAATTCAGTAAATTCTGGTTCAAGACTTTTTAAACAGCGTTTGCGAGAGCTCAACGATACCATCACGATAGGTTGTTGGCTTTACATTGAAGAATTTCTCAAACTTATCTGAATTGAAAACATAGTTATGATCATACTGATAGTACATCTCAACCGAATCTTTTACCAGCGGATTAAATAAACCAAATAATTGCATCATCAGCTTATTGATGGTAGTGTATTTGGGTTTAGTGTTAAATACATCGGCAGCCAATTCCATAAACTGTACACCAGTTAATGGCGCAGCTGTTGGCACATGCCAGATTTGGCTATCACTTTCGGGCTTTTGGCCGAGCAGGTACATGGCATTGCCACAATCGGGGATATAAGAAAATGAGTGTAGCGTTTTAGATTTACCTATCCATTGGGCTCTTTCGCCTTTGGCATATTTAGCCAACACCATGCCGTCGAAGAAACTGTTCATAGTTTCGGCACCGTAAAAATCGGCGGCACGTATGATACTTCCTTTAACGTTACCTTCTTTTATCTCATCCATTAATTGCGTGGCAATTTTAGCGCGAACCTCGCCCTTTACACTTAGGGGGTTGTATGGTGTGGTTTCTAACATCGGGCCGTTTACCAGGCCGTACATGTATACGTTATCGAAAAATATAAAGCGGGCACCAGTTTCTTTAGCTGCGTTAATCATGTTTTGCATAATAACCGGCCATTGCTGCTGCCAAATAATTTTATTGTAAACCAGCCCTGCACACAGGTAAATAACATCCGATCCTTTTGCGGCTTGCAACACTTCGGCATAGTTCAATAAGTCTGCTTTTTGCCAGGTGATATTGTTACCTGTGAAAGTTGATGGGCGCCTGCTCACCAGACGAACGTTTTCATTTTCACTAATTAATTTGCGGGTTAAAGCGTTGGCTACCGGGCCGCCTGCTCCAAATATGGTGTGTATCATTGTTTTTCTGTTTTTGTATGATACAAACATACAAGTAGTCTGAAACAGAAAACGTTATCTTAAGATAATAAAAACAGGGGCGATGAGGGTGATAGTGGCTAAGCTTTTTAGGGAAGAGACATCTTCAGAGGGTGTTCTGGACTTTTAAGTCATTTTTTATATTCGCATTAAAAACGTCTTAAAGACATCATCAGCCCACTTTTGCACCATATTACCATGGTGTTCCGGGTGTTCCAAAGTGTTCCGCTTTCAAAAAACGGAACACCTAAATGTGAAAGTTTTAAACCAGGATGCGCCTGCGGATGCGCGAAAGGGAAACGGGTGTAATACCCAAAAAGTTGGCAATGTAGTGTTGCGGCATCCTACGCAGAATATCCCTGCCCGATTCTAAAAGTTTGATATACCGTTCTTCTGGCGATTGGGTGATGAAGGCAGTAACCCGGTCGTCATAACAGCACAAGTAATACTCAGCTACTAACCGGCCGAAGCGTTCCATTTTGTGGCCGAGCTTTTCACTGGCCAGCATTTCCTGCAAGCTTTTATGGCTGATGAGAATGAGTTCGGTGTCTTCCAGGGCCTGGATATAATTATTGGCAGGCTCGCGTTTTAAAAAGCTCGTGTATGAACTCATAAACTCGTTCTCGAAACTAAAGTAACCTGTTATATCGGTACCGTCATTGGTCAAGTGAAAGTACCGCACCGAGCCTTTATTTACAAAGCCGAAATGGTTGCACACCTTTCCGGCTTCAATGAAATAGGTTTTCTTTTTTAAGCTAATAAACTCCAGGTAACTGCAAAACAATTCCCATTCATCGTTAGTAAAAACGACGAACGGCTGTAGGTGCTCCCTAAAGTTATATTTAGCTTTTAGCGTATCCATAATCTATCGATTAAGAATAGCGTGGCAAATACTACACTTGCAATACCGTTGGTAGTCATAAAGGCAAAGTTTACACGACTGAGATCGTTGGGTTTAACCAGGCTATGCTGATAAAACAGCATGCTGCAAAACACGCCGATACCTAAATAATAAGGGATGCCTACATGCGTAAAAAACACCGGCATAATAATAAACGCCGCCGATAATACATGCAAAAAGCTCGACAGGTTTAAGGCTTTCACCTTGCCTAGGTAAGCAGGTATAGAGTGTAGTTTTTCGTTTCGGTCAAAGTCTTCATCCTGTAAGGCATAGATAATATCGAAACCACTCACCCAGCATAAAACAGATAATGAGAATAGTATCGGCAAAATGTTAAACTCGCCTGTAACCACTAAATAGGCACCTATTGGAGCTAATGATAAACCCAGGCCTAATACCATATGGCAAAGTGCCGTAAAACGCTTGGTAGCGCTATATCCCATCACCACAAATAAAGCCACCGGCGACAGGTAAAAGCATAACGGATTAATAAACCAGGTAGCCGCTAAAAATAAGGCACAGTTTACCAAAGTAAAAGTAAGCGCCGCTGCAGGACTAATCCGCCCAGCCGGGATATCACGCACCTTTGTACGGGGGTTTTTAACATCAATGTCCCTATCCAGATAGCGGTTAAAGGCCATGGCCGAGTTACGTGCGAAAACCATGCACAGCACCATCAGCAAAAGTTTCTGCCATTCAAATTTGTGATTAGTAGTGGTTACTGCCAAAAAGAAGCCGATAAAGGCAAATGGCATTGCAAATATGGTGTGTGAAAATGTTACTAAGGAGAAGTATTTTTTCATGTGTGTTTATTCAAAAAGCCCGTCATTGCTTCGTTCCTCGCAATAACGTTATCATTTATTATTCTGCGTTGTTCTTTTATTTATAATCCATATTATCAATACCGGTAAACTTGGCATTAATACTATCAATAAAACCAAGCACTTCATCACGGCCTAATTTATTCTCGGCTGAGGTAATAAAGTAATCAGGCATCGGGTCGAAAGTCTCAGTCAGCTTACGTTTAAACTGGGCAACGTTTTGGTCAGTTTTTAAGCCCGATTGCTTATCGGCCTTGGTAAATATAATTACAAATGGCAGGCCATGCTCGCCAAGCCAGTTGCAAAATTCAAGATCAATCTTTTGGGGCTCGAGGCGGCTATCGATCAATACCATTACGCATTGCAGGCTTTCTCGCTTATCGAGGTAAAAGCGGATAAACTTGTTCCAGTCTTCTTTTTTACTTTTAGAGATCCGGGCATACCCATAACCGGGTAAATCGACCAGGAACCACTCGTCGTTAATTAAAAAATGGTTAATTAACTGGGTTTTACCGGGGGTTTGCGAAGTTTTAGCCAGGCCTTTTTTAGCGGTAAGCATATTAATAAGCGAAGACTTGCCTACATTCGAACGCCCTATAAACGCATATTCTGGTTTTTCGGGTGGAGGGAGTTTGGATACCTGCGTATTACTGCAAATAAATTCTGCCGATTTTACAATCATAATGCAAAGGTAGGGTTTTAGTTTTAAGCATAGCAATATTGCCAATTTTACACTGCTCCTACAGTTATTACAAAGGTTAATATTAAATTTGAATGTTTAAACATATAATTTATGCCTGATTATAAAATTCCAGCTCAAACCCGCATTGGGCACGTTCATTTAAAGGTAAGTAACCTGCAACGCTCGTTAGATTTTTACTGCGGACTGCTTGGCTTTGAGCAGATGGTTAATTATGGCGACAGCGCTGCTTTTATATCTGCAGGCGGGTATCACCACCATATTGGCTTAAATACCTGGCATAGTAAAAACTCACCTCCTGCACCGGAGCATGCGCCGGGTTTATACCATACTGCTATTTTGTATCCTGAAAGAAAAGATTTGGCCGCAATATTTAAACGCTTGATAGATGCTAAATATCAAATCACAGGCGCATCAGATCATGGTGTATCAGAGGCTATCTATCTGAATGACCCGGACGAAAACGGAGTTGAACTTTATTGGGACCGCCCGCGTGATCAATGGCCACTAGACGAGCAGGGTAATTTTACCATGTTTACCAAGCGATTAGATATAGAAGGTTTAATGGCGACGTTGGAAGAGAAATAAGCGATTTTTTCGTAGAGACACAATACCTTGTGTCTCGTTTACAAATCAAATGAACATCAGTAGAGACACAATATTTTGTGTCTCGCGTTTGCAAATCACATAATATACAGACCTTTATACGAGACACAAGGTATTGTGCCTCTACGGGAGATAAGAGAATATTAAAAGAGACACAAGATATTGTGTCTCTACGGATAATATCAAAAACAGAAAAGGGCTTCAATTGAAGCCCTTTTCTGTTTTATTTAATGCGATGTATCTGCACCGTTTCTGGGTCAGCCAACATTAGCGGTACTTTTTCAACCGTAACAAAACTCAGGTCGAGGCCAAAGTTGCGCTCTTCTGATAAGCTGATCTTTTTCAGTTGCGTATAAAGCGCCATCACACCTTTTTCGTATAATGACAAGTAGTGCGATCGTGATACCACTTTCTCGATAACCACAAAGCGGAAATCGCCTACAATTTTGTGCTTATTCAGCGATTCGTATTTACTGGTAATGTCTACTTCACCTTTTTTAACCAGGTCTTCTACCACTTTTCTAAACAACAGATTAATCTGCTGCTCAACGCGGAAACCTAATTTAAAGTCGATTCGGATCAGTTTGTTCGGCACTAAAAAGTCTACTTCGTACTCACGGGTATAAGGCTCGTCCATTACATCCACGTGTACCAACCAATATACATCGGCACGTTTAGGCTGCTTTTGTAGTATCGAGTATATGATCTTCGATTCTATCTCTGAATTGAAATTGGCGCTGGTTAAGTAAACCAATTGTGAGGCATATTTACTTACGCTGTTATCATCGCTTAGTTCTTTAATAATAGTGTAGTAATCCTCAATCTCAACAAACTTAACGTAGCGGTTACGGATTTTACGGGCTGTATGCCAGGTCCACATAATCCAGAACAGCACCGCGCCTATTGATAGCGTAAACCAACCACCATGCACAAATTTAACCAGGTTACCGAATAAGAAGGTTCCTTCTATAACCAGGTAAACAGTAAGAAATAAGTTGATAATATATTGCGGAACCTTGCGCCGTTTCAGGAATTTGGACACCAAAATGGTGGTCATTAACATGGCTACCGTGATACTTAAACCGTAAGCAGCCTCCATCTTATCAGAAGCACGGAATAACAGCACCACACCAATACAACCCGCGCACAACAGCCAGTTAACGCTTGGTACGTATAACTGTCCTTTTTGCTCAGACGGATAATTGATCTTTACCTTAGGCCAAAGGTTTAAACGCACTGCCTCAGCAATAAGCGTAAATGAACCTGAAATTAAGGCCTGACTGGCTATAATAGCAGCGATAGTTGCAATGCTGATACCATAGATTAAGAACCACGTTGGCATAATTTCATAAAATGGGTTATGAATATTTAAGTCTTTAGTTTGTCCCTGAAATTTCAGTAACCAAACCGCCTGGCCTAAGTAGTTTAATACCAAACAGCTTTTTACATATACCCAGCTTACGCGGATATTATCGCGGCCGCAGTGGCCTAAATCAGAATATAAAGCCTCGGCACCTGTAGTACACAGGAAAACCGCACCTAAAATAGTTAAGGCCTTAGGGCTGGTTGTTAATAATTCGAATGCGTAATATGGGTTAAGCGCCTTCATTACATACGGGGCCTGGGCAATTAATGCAACACCTAAAACGCCCATCATGGTGAACCATAAAAACATAATTGGGCCAAACGCCTTACCTACCAGTGATGTACCGAACTGCTGTATAAAGAACAGGAAAGCGATAATCAAAATAACAATTTGCACTGTTGGCAGGTTTGGATAGTAGCTTTTTAAACCCTCAATAGCCGCCGAAATAGTAATAGGCGGTGTAATAATACCATCGGCGAGCAGGGCACAACCACCTAATACGGCCGGTACAATGAGCCATTTGGCCCGCCTGCGCACCAGCGAAAAGAGTGAGAAAATGCCACCCTCACCTTTGTTATCAGCCCGCAGGGTAATAACTACATACTTGAGTGTGGTTTGTAAAGTTAAGGTCCAGAAAATACAGGAAACCCCTCCTAGTACCAGTACTTCTGAAATGTGCTGGCCACCTACTATAGCTTTAAAAACATATAATGGGGATGTTCCGATGTCACCGTAGATAATACCTAAACTGATAAGTATACCAGCGGCGGTGAGCTTGTTGAGATCTTTGTGTTGTGTCACTATATTGTTAAAAGATTCTGCAAAAGTATTAAATGTTTGGTTATAACATAACCCTGATATTTATCGTATACTTAACACATAGACAGTTGAACTACCACAAAAGATTGACTTTTGTTAAAAATTGTTAAAATTATTAATAAAAACATATTGTACTTGGTACATTAAGCTTGTTAATTTATAGTTTTGCAATGTGAACTAGAATTATGAGGCAAAAATTTACTTTTTATTTTTTATGGATATTTTTAATTGCATCTGCAATATCCATAAATTTTGCCTTTGCCTCTGGCGACAAGTTTAAAACGGATACTGCTTACCTGCATATTAAAAATGCAAAACCTGCTACACGTACTTCTTACTTAAAAGGTGGGTTCCATTTAAACTTCCCTTCTTTATCATCTTCCTCAAAAGCAGGCATGGCTAAACCTGCAGATGCTAAGCCAGCAGATGATAGTAAAACGTTAAGCAACGTAACTATATTTCCAAACCCGGTTACCGATCAAATTAATCTTAAATATACCATTACCCGTAATACCAATGTAACCATAAAAATTATGGACGTACTGGGTAATAACGTGCTTACCCTCCTCTCGCAACGGATGGAGCCGGGCGAGCAGAAATTCTCTTACACCCTAAACAAGCAACTCACCAGCGGCTTTTACTTTGTTCGCGTGGTAGTTGGTACGGAGTCTGTGATTAAACGGATCTCGGTGTTGTAACCGGAAGAGAAGCAAGAATCAAGAGACAAGAATCATACGCTGTCGCAAGTTTAGCGTAGCGTAACTTGTGACTCGAAACTGAGGTAAGCTTTCAGCTTACTTCAAGGTAATCAAACGCAAAATTTTAATTACAGCCAACATCCTGGGCATTTTAATGTTTAGCTTTGGCGTTTACACCTGTTTATATCCGTATGAAAATAATTGCCATCGGCCGTAATTATGCCGAACACGCCAAAGAGCTGAACAACCCTGTACCAACAGTACCCGTTATTTTTATGAAGCCCGATACCGCTTTATTAAAAGATAATAAACCTTTTTACCTGCCCGATTTCTCTAACGATGTACATCATGAAATTGAAGTAGTTTTAAAAGTGAGCAAAGAAGGCAAGCACATCGACGAGAAATTTGCCGCCGGGTATTTTGACGAGATAGCCATCGGTATCGATTTTACCGCACGCGATATCCAGCAAAAACATAAAGAAAAAGGTTTACCGTGGGAGCTTGCCAAGGCATTTGACAATTCGGCCCCGATCAGCAATTTTATCCCTAAGGATAAATTTGCCGATCTATACAATATGAACTTTAAGTTAGATATTAACGGCGAACCACGCCAGGTTGGTAATACAAAAGACTTGTTGTTCTCGTTCGAAAAGATCATCGCTTTTGTATCAAAATACATCACCCTTAAAAAAGGCGACCTGATTTACACCGGCACTCCAGAAGGCGTAGCCAAAGTAAACGTAGGCGACCACCTGGAAGGTTACCTGGAAAATGAAAAACTGTTAGACTTCTACATCAAATAACGCATGCTGAAATACCCCGTTGTCGCTCTTTTATTTGTTCTTGCTTTATCTACCGCAAATACAAAAGCACAAACACCTACAATACAAAGTAAAACCTACCCGCAAAATATTTTCCGTTACCCGCTCGATCTGCCGCCCAGCACTGCCGGCGGCTTCGGCGAGCTACGTGGTAACCACTTCCACTCTGGCTTAGATTTTCGCACCAACCAGCGCGAAGGCTACCCGGTGCATGCAGTTTACGATGGTTATATCTCGCGCTTAAGGGTACAGTTCGGCGGCTTTGGTAATGCGTTATATATCACGCACCCCAACGGTTACACTTCGGTATATGGCCACCTGCAAAGGTTCAGCCCTGAGATATTACAGGTATTGCGCGAACAACAACGCATTCAGCAAAAGGATCTGGTTGATATCAGCCTTACCCCTATGCAGCTCCCGGTTTATAAAGGGCAGATTGTGGCATGGTCGGGCAACACAGGTGGCTCAGCCGGCCCGCATTTGCACTTTGAGTTGCGCGATAGTGAGAATGAGCAAACCATCAATGCACAACTGTTCGGCTTAACCATTCCGGATCAGGTACCTCCTACTATCTCGGCAATGGCTATTTACAAATTAAACGGCAATCCCTTTAGCGAGAAAACAGCGCATAACTTTTACCCTGTGGCAGGAGCAAATGGTCATTATCATTTGGTAAACCCACAAGTCCTGGAAATTGGCAACGATGCCGGTTTGGGTATTGCCTGTGTTGATCAAAACAGCGCATCAGCTAATCGTAACGGTGCCTACTCTATCGAAATAAAGTTAGATGGCACTACCATTTACACCATGGCAATGGAACGTTTCGCCTTTGATCAAACGCATGCCATTAACGCTTATATCGACTATCCAACAGCGCAAACCACCGGGCGCATGATCCAGAAGTGCTTTATAATGCCGGGTAGCAAAATCACCATCTACCCGCAATCTGTAAACCGTGGTATTATTAAATTAACTGACGATGCCGTGCATGATGTTGAGTATGTAGTAAAAGACGTTGCCGGTAACACATCAACCTTAGCAGTTAAAGTGAAGGCTGGTCCGGAAAGTAAAACCATTGCGGCACAACCTGCTGCGGGTACAATCCGCTTCCATTACGATCAAACTAATGTGTTTACCAACGATAATCTGAAAATCACAATTGCACCGGGAAACCTATACGATGATCTGGATTTTAGCTTTGCTAAACTGCCTAAACATGTTGGGGCTTACTCGGCCACGTACCGTTTGCATAACCGTTTAACGCCAATTCACGATCAGTTTGATGTTTGGATTAAGCCCGACAGTACTATCGGCAAATTGGTTGATAAAGCCGTTATTGTAGGTGCCGAAGATGCCATTTACGAGGATGGTTTTGTGAAAGCCCATGCCAAAGGATTTGGTGATGTGTACGTTAGGGGTGATACCGAAGCGCCATTTATCCACCCATTAAATATTATTAATGGTGGAAGTATGGCTCGAAAACCAAAAATTTCCTTTAAAATTGGCGACAATTTATCGGGCATTAAATCTTACCTCGGCAAAATTGATGGCCAGTGGGTGCTGATGGAATGGGATTTTAAAACAAAGATCCTAAACTATACCTTTGACACCAGCATTACCCCCGGTAAGCATAAACTCGAATTAACAGTTACAGACAATAAAGATAACGCGGCTACATACACCGCCGATTTTTACAGATAATGGCAACTTTAACAACAGGCACCAAAGCACCCGACTTTACCGCCAATGACCAAAACGGAAAAACAGTTTCTTTAGCAGACTTTAAAGGAAAAACTACCATCCTTTATTTTTATCCAAAGGATGATACTCCGGGCTGCACAGCCGAAGCCTGCGACTTTAGGGACAACTACCAGTTTTTGAGCAGCCAGGGCTACGAGGTAATTGGTGTGAGTGTTGATGATGAGAAATCGCACAAAAAATTCGAGACCAAATACAGCCTGCCTTTTACCCTGATTGCCGATGTTGACCACACCATTGTGGAAGCTTATGGCGTTTGGGTGGAGAAAAATATGTACGGCAAAAAATATATGGGCGTTGCCCGCACCACTTTTATTATTGATGCTGAAGGCGTGATTAGCAAGATCATCGAAAAAGTTGATACTAAAAATTCCTCTCAACAGGTGTTGGACCTGCTGAAGAACTAAAATATTATATAACCAACCTTCCTTAATTAATGACTACTGATATTTCTGAATTAAAAAATGTCGCGTCGCAAGTAAGACGCGATATTGTACGTATGGTACACGGTTGCCAGAGCGGCCACCCCGGCGGCTCTTTAGGCTGTACTGATTACCTGGTTGCCCTGTATTTCTCGGCAATGAAACACGACCCGAAGTTTAGCATGGATGGCATCGGCGAAGACCTGTTCTTTTTGTCGAACGGGCACATTTCTCCGGTATTTTATAGCGTACTGGCACATGCCGGTTATTTTGATAAAGCCGAGCTGGCTACCTTCCGTAAAATTGGAAGCCGCCTGCAAGGCCACCCTACTACACACGAGCATTTACCGGGCGTACGTATTGCCTCTGGTTCATTGGGCCAGGGTTTATCGGTTGCCATCGGTGCTGCACAAGCAAAAAAATTAAATAAAGACAGCAGCCTTGTTTTCACCCTGCATGGCGATGGTGAGTTACAGGAAGGCCAGATCTGGGAAGCGGCGATGTATGCCCCTCACAATAAAGTTGATAACCTCATTGCTGCTATTGATGTTAACGGCCAGCAAATTGATGGTTCTACCAAAAATGTATTGTCATTAGGCGATCTGCATGCTAAGTGGGTTGCTTTCGGTTGGGATGTTCTGGAAGCAAAGGGTAATGATATGGAATCGCTGCTCGCTGTTTTAGCCGAAGCTAAAAGCCGCACCGGCCAGGGCAAACCAATTGTAATTCTATTACATACCGACATGGGTTATGGCGTAGATTTTATGATGGGAACCCACAAATGGCACGGTACCGCCCCTAACGATGCGCAACTGGCACAAGCTTTAGGACAGCTGGAAGAAACTTTGGGAGACTATTAAACCCCCTCCGACTCCCCCAAAGGGGGAGAGTTAAAAGACATTATTCGTAAAACCAGAATATTAAAACATTGCCCTAAAAGCCCCTCTCCTTTGGAGAGGGGTTGGGGAGAGGTTATGAAAAAATACACTTACACAGATAAAAAAGATACCCGTTCGGGCTTTGGCGCCGGACTATTAGAAGCAGGTAAACGTAACGACCAGGTGGTTGCCCTTTGCGCCGACCTGATCGGCTCATTAAAAATGCAGGATTTTATTGCTGCTTTCCCTGAGCGCTTTTTCCAAACCGGTATTGCAGAGGCTAATATGATGGGCATGGCTGCAGGTTTAACCATCGGTGGCAAAATTCCTTTCACAGGTACATTTGCAAATTTTTCAACCGGTAGGGTTTATGATCAGATCCGTCAGTCAATCGCTTATTCAAATAAAAACGTTAAGATCTGTGCTTCACACGCAGGTTTAACTTTGGGCGAAGACGGTGCAACACACCAGATCTTAGAAGACTTAGGCTTAATGAAAATGCTGCCCGGCATGACCGTAATTAACCCTTGCGATTATAACCAGACTAAAGCGGCTACCATTGCCATTGCAGAATACGAGGGCCCTGTTTACTTACGTTTCGGCCGCCCGGTTGTGCCTATTTTTACAGATCCTGATCAAAAATTTGAGATCGGTAAAGCTTGGATGGTGAACGAAGGTGCAGATGTGAGTATATTCGCAACAGGCCATTTGGTTTGGGAAGCGATACAAGCAGGTGAAAAGCTGGCTGAAGAAGGTATCGATGCCGAGATCATTAATATACACACCATTAAACCCTTAGATGCTGAAGCTATTTTAGCATCTGTACGTAAAACAGGTTGTGTGGTAACTGCCGAAGAGCATAACCGTTTAGGTGGCTTAGGTGATAGCGTTGCACAAGTGTTAGCAACTAAACTACCTACTCCGCAAGAGTATGTGGCTGTAGATGACAGCTTTGGCGAAAGTGGTACACCAGAGCAACTGATGACTAAATACGGTTTAGATGCTGCTCATATTGTTGCAGCTGCTAAACGTGCCATCGCCAGAAAAACAAAGTAGGCTAATAAATGCTTTATAGGTTAAACTATTAAATAAAATAAATGTCTGCACAGGTTGAAGATGCTGAAATACTAAGCAAGTTCCAGGACGTAAAAACCTGGAACGAAGCCTTTAATCTTTTGTTGAAGAAATATCAGCAGAAAATTTACTGGCACGTTAGGCGCATGGTTATTGATCATGACGATGCCGACGACCTGGTACAGGACGTTTTTATTAAGGTTTGGAAAAACCTCGAAGGCTTTCGCTGTGATGCCCAGCTTTACACCTGGATGTACCGCATTGCCACTAACGAATGTATTACCTTCTTAAACAAAAAGAAGCAAAAAAATAACATTTCGTTAGATGAGATTTCGTACGAACTGGCCGATACCCTTGCTTCATCATCTTATTTTGATGGCGATAAAGCACAAATGAAATTACAACAAGCTTTGCTTACCCTGCCGGATAAGCAAAAGCTTGTTTTTAACATGAAATACTACGACGACATGAAATACGAAGAAATGTCGGAAGTGCTGGGAACCAGTGTGGGTGCTTTAAAGGCATCATTTCACCTGGCCGTAAAAAAAATCGAAAGTTTTCTGTTATCTAATGATTAATTTTAATTTTTGCTTTAAACCTTTGCTCCCTATTTATATCTATAATACGATATGACAAGCGATATAGACAATAAAGAATGGCCAGATGAATATCCGTCACTAAAACAGGTTAACCCAAATAACCCGTTCACAGTGCCCGGCGGCTACTTTAATGAGCTGGAAGGGAGGATTATGTCTGTCATTAATTTAAACGAGCTACCATCGTCGCAGCCATTTGCTGTACCCGAAAATTATTTCGAGGAATTAAGCAGCAATATTGTAAGCAGGATCAATATTGAAGAAAAATTAAATATAGATGAGCAAAACTTCATTGTCCCTCAAAATTATTTTGAGAACATGGAGCTGCAAATCAAAAGCCGTATTGCTGTTGAGGATGTTTTAAAAGCAGATGAGCAAACGTTCAGCGTTCCCCAAAATTACTTTGAGGATATGGCCGATCAGATTAATAGCCGCATCGCTATTGAAGAAGCCTTAAAAGCAGATGAACAAAGCTTTGCTGTACCTCAAAACTATTTTGAGGATATGGCCGCACAGATCACCAGCCGCATTACTGTTGAAGAAGCCCTGAATACCGAGACACCATTTACAGTTCCTGATCAATACTTTGAGCAGTTGAACCGTAAAATATCAAACCAGGTTGCAGGTTTAGAAGTTGCTAACCGCAGAGGAGTGATCAGAAGGCTGGTATCAACCGCTGCATTTAAATATGCGACCGCTGCCTGCTTTACACTGATAGTTGGCGCCGCTATCTTTATCGGCGAAGTCAATAGCCCTTCTTCTAAACACAATAGCTCATATTTGCACAAAGCACTTTCTGATGTGCCCGATAATGCTATCGAAAGCTATTTACAATTGCACATGGATGCCGGCGATACCAGGAGTGTGATAGATGATGCCGACAAAGGCCAAATAAATAATTCAAGCACCGATGATCTGGCAGATTATCTGAGCAATAACTAATAACCCGGAATGAATACGCTGATGAAATATCTTTTTTTTGTGCTGCTGCTTTTTTGTATGCGGTATGAAACGAGTGCGCAGCCCGGCTCCCTTCCATATCGTAGTACCACCGCGCCTAACTACAAGCCAAATTTTAACAGCCAAAATAACAACAGGCCAAATGGCATGCGTAAGCTTGATGCCGTTAGAAACGATTACATTAATAAAAGGTTGAACCTGACACCGGAAGAAGCAGACCGCTTTTGGCCTGTTTATAACCAATACCAAACAGAATTAGGTAATGTTTTGCGCCAGCGCCGCATCAATAATTCGAGCCCGCAGGCCAATGGCATTGACCAGGTTGACCGTGATATTAATTACGAACAACAGATCCTATCGATCAGGAAACGCTATAAAGACGAGTTTCTAAAAATACTCCCACCCGAAAAGGTAAGCTTACTTTACAAAAGCGAACGCGAGTTTAAAGATGAGTTAATTAAACAACTCCGCGAACGTAGAAGCCAGGATCCGCAGCGGTAGTTGATTAAGTTTTCAACCAAATAGAAAAATATAAAAGGCTTATCATATTCATGGTAAGCCTTTCTTACTTTTGTGGCATGTTAACTTTACGCCAGCTGTTTTTAGCCAATAATGCACAGACTACAGATTTCCCATTACTACTGGAGTTTGAACGTGCTAAAGGGGTATACATGTACAATGCAGAGGGCAAAGCCTATATGGACCTCATTTCGGGCATTGGCGTAAGTAACATCGGCCATAGCAATAACGAAGTGATAACTGCCATCAAAGACCAGGTTGATAAATACATGCACCTGATGGTTTACGGCGAATATGTGCAAACCCCGCAGGTACGCTTTGCTGAGAAACTGGTAAGCCTGCTACCTCAAACACTTAACTCCGTATACTTTGTAAACTCTGGTGCCGAAGCTGTTGAGGGCGCTTTAAAACTGGCTAAACGTTACACCGGTCGTAAAGAGATTATCTCTTGCCATAACTCCTACCACGGCAGTACGCATGGTGCATTAAGCGTTATGGGTAATGAGCATTTTAAAACAGCTTATCGCCCTTTATTACCAGATGTAAGTTTCATCAATTTTAATAATGCTGATGATCTGGCCAGTATTACAAAGCAAACAGCTTGCGTAATTATAGAAACCATACAAGGCGAAGCAGGTATCCGCGTACCCGATCTGGCTTATATGCAGGCCTTGAGAAAACGTTGCGATGAAACCGGAACGCTATTGATCCTTGATGAAATACAGGCGGCCTTTGGCCGCTCGGGTAAATTATTTGCGTTTGAGCATTTTGGTATTGTGCCTGATATTTTATTACTGGCTAAAGCGCTAGGCGGCGGCATGCCTGTGGGTGCCTTTATTGCATCGACAGAAATTATGTCGGCATTAAAGAATAATCCTATACTGGGGCATATCACCACGTTTGGCGGTCACCCGGTTTGTTGCGCTGCGGGGCTTGCTGCGTTGAATGTGCTACTGACCCAAAAATTAGTTGAAGGGGTTGATGAGAAAGGCCAGCTGTTCCATCAGCTTTTGGTCCATCCTGCCATTAAAGAAATTCGAGGCAAAGGTTTGATGCTTGCTGTAGAGCTGGAAAGCTTCGATTTCAACAAAAAAGTAATAGACCGCTGCATTGAAAACGGCCTGATTGTAGATTGGTTTCTGCATTGTGATAACTCCATGCGCATTGCTCCTCCCCTCATCATTACTCAAGACGAAATTAAACAGGCTTGTGCAATAATTCTCGAAGCTATTAGCTATTTCAGTTAAACACCTGCGGGTCATCTTCCCGTAATTAGCCTTATTACCTGGCTATCATAGTGTATTGGTATAGTTTATGCCTTATATTACATGCAAGTGTGCATTTGCTATAAAAAGCAACGTAAAAGCACATTTTCAACTTCACGTTGCCCTTTTTTTTAGTCATTCTGTGTCAGAAAAAGGAGAATTTGCTTCCACTTGCCCAATTTCAATATAATACATCTTACTAAAAACATGAAAATAGCGTACATCTCAACCTATCCACCCCGCGAATGCGGTATTGCTACATTTAACCAAAATTTGATGCGCGCCATCAGCGCAAACTTTCCGGAAAGAAGAAGTTTGTCGCAAAGCGGTTTTGTGGTAGCTGTTAATGATTCTGAAAACCTACAGGAATATGAATATCCTGAAGAAGTGAAATATGTGATCCGCCAGAACCATCAGAAGGATTATATCCGCGCGGCCAACTACATCAATACCAGCAATGCCGATGTTTGCATCCTGGAGCATGAGTTCGGTATTTATGGTGGCGAAAGTGGCATCTACATTTTGCCTTTATTGAATCGTTTGGAGAAACCGTTGATCTCTATTTTACACACGATATTAAAAGAGCCAAGCTACGTTCAGCGTATCATTATCCGCGAAATTGCCGAGCAATCATCGAAGGTAATTGTAATGAGCCAGCGTGCTGTTGAGTTCTTAACTACCATATATGACATCGCGCCAGAAAAAATTCAGATCATCGAGCATGGCGTTCCTGATTTGGAAGAACCTGAATTAAACCCTGTTCGTGAGCTTTCTGCATTTAAAAACAAACGCGTGCTACTTACCTTCGGCTTAATAAGCCGTAATAAAGGATTAGAAACTGTTGTAAGGACTTTACCTAAAATTGTTGAAAAGCATCCCGATGTGATGTATGTGGTATTAGGCAACACCCACCCTGGCGTGGTAAAACACTCTGGCGAAGAATACCGCGACAGCCTGAAAACTCTGGCTGCACAATTGAAGGTATCTAACCATTTGACCTTCATCAACAAGTTTGTATCAGAAGAAGAGCTGATCAATTACCTGACTGCTGCTACTGTATATGTAACCCCGTATTTAAACGAAGCACAAATTACCAGCGGTACATTATCATATGCCGTAGGTTCGGGAGCAGCTGTAGTGTCAACCCCATACTGGCATGCTACTGAGCTATTAGCCCATAATCGTGGCCGTTTATTCGATTTTAAAGATGCTGATGCATTGGCAGATAGCGTAAATGACCTTTTAGATAACGAAGATACCCTGAATACGCTTAAGCAAAACGCTTACGAATATGGCTTGCACCTACGCTGGCCAAAAACCGGTGCCGAGTTTATCCGCGTGGCACAGGAATCATGCTTAAATCATGACTTCAGCGACAAGATTTTAAAGAACAGCATTGTTGATCCGGAGATACTGCCAAAGTTCAGCTTAGCGCACGTACACCGCCTTACAGACGATACCGGCATTGTTCAGCATGCTAAATACGGTATCCCTAACTTAAAAGAAGGTTATTGTTTGGATGATAATGCCCGCGCCTTAATTATGGCATTGATGGCTTATCAGCGCAATAAAAGCCAGGAAGCTTTAGAACTGCTACCTATTTACCTGAGCTATATTCACTACATGCAATGCGATGATGGTAATTTCCGCAACTTCCTGAGCTTCGACCGCCGTTATTTAGACGAGGTTGGTTCTGAGGATTCATTCGGCCGTACTATTTGGGCGCTTGGCCATCTGATCAGTTGTGCGGCTAATAACTCATACCGTGAGTTTGCGATGGAAATTTTCCATAAATCATACCCGCACTTTAGAAACCTTCAGCATATCCGTGGTATGGCAAATACCATTATCGGAATTTGTTTATACCTGAAGGTTTATCCTACCGACGAAGGAATGCAGGCAGAAATGGTAAGGTTAACCCAACCGTTGATTGATGCTTACGAAAAAACACAATCGCCAGACTGGCAATGGTTTGAAGAAGGTATGACGTATGATAACGCCATCCTGCCATTAGCACTGCTTCACTCATGCGAAATTACCGGCGACGAAAATGCTAAACGCATTGCGATGAATACCATGGCCTTCTTAGATAAATTAACCCTATCTAACGGCTATTTAAGCCCGGTTGGTAATGATGGTTGGTACTACCGTGGTGGTGTATTTCCTACGTTTGATCAGCAGGCCATTGAAACTATGGCTATGGTAATGATGCACTTCCAGGCTTATGAAACTTTCCGCCAGCCAGAGTATATTGAAAAAATGTTTTTAAGCTATAAATGGTTCTTGGGCGAAAATACATTGCGCGCACCATTGTATGACTACGAAACTAAAGGCTGCTGCGATGGTTTGATGCCAAATGGTATAAACCGTAACCAGGGTGCCGAAAGTACCTTAGCGTATTTGATTTCGCATTTAACGGTATTAAAAGCATTTGAGCTGGAGTACGAATACAAAAAATTTGATCAAGCTATCAAAGTCTGCTAAATGAAGGTTGCCGTTTTAGCCCCTGTTGCCTGGCGCACACCGCCCAGGCACTATGGCCCGTGGGAACAAGTAGCCTCAAACATAGCCGAAGGACTGATTAAAAAGGGCGTTGAAGTAACCCTTTTTGCAACCGGTGATTCTATTACCGCTGGTACATTGGATGCTATTTGCGAAAAGGGTTATGAAGAAGACCGTACCCAGGATGCTAAAGTGCTGGAATGCCTGCACATTAGTAACCTGATGGAAAAGGCTTCTGAGTTCGATCTGATCCATAACAACTTTGATTTTTTACCGCTTACTTATTCGGGGCTAATCAAAACGCCGTTGATCACTACGATCCACGGCTTTTCATCGCCTCGTATAATCCCGGTTTATAAAAAGTATAATGACCGGGGATATTATGTATCCATCAGTAATTCGGATCGTAGCCCGGAGTTAAATTATCTGGATACAGTTTATAATGGTTTAGATACCCGGGATTTTACCTTTATTGATCAGCCGGAAGATTACCTGTTATACTTTGGCCGCATTCATCCCGATAAAGGTACTGTAGAGGCTATTGAAATAGCAAAGAGAAGTAAACGTAAGTTACTGATTGCAGGGATTATCCAGGATGAAGGTTATTACAAAAACAAAGTAGAACCTCACATTGATAATGAGCAAATCGTTTACGTTGGGCATGCCGGGCCGGATAAACGCAAAGAACTTTTAGGGAAAGCGGCGGCCTTGTTACACCCTATCAGCTTTAATGAACCCTTTGGCATGAGTGTGGCCGAAGCAATGCTTTGCGGTACACCTGTAATTGCATTTAACCGCGGCTCGATGCCTGAATTGATTAACGATAAACAAACCGGTTTTTTGGTTAACACTGTTGACGAAGCAGTTGATGCAGTTAATCAACTATCAGCTATTAATCGTAAAGATTGCTATGATTGGGCATCGACCAATTTTTCGTGCGATAAAATGGTGGATGATTATTACCAATTGTATCATAAAATATTAGGTAGTTAGTTATTGAACTACTAGTTACTATTTAAAGCCAGGCAATATGCCTGGCTTTTTTTTGGGATCAATTTTAGGAATTAAAACAAATTGGAAAAATTTCTATTTTATTTAGAAAAAATTCTATATTTGTATATGAGCAAGATGACTAAAAAAGATGGCACTGCTAAAAAAGCCACCTATAAAAACGAGCCAATAAATAACAACATGGTAAATGATTATGCAGTAGCCTATGAAAAAACACCTTCTGTTGGTATTGATGCATCTGTTTATCATCCATTTTATGCTAACCAGGTAGCGTTGCTTACCAGCTCTAAAAAAGGCCTTGAAGCCAAGGCAGCTCTTGATTTTTTAAACCTGTCTGGCTTTAGTCATCAGCAGTTTCAGGATACTTTTAAAACCACGGTTAAAACCATACAAAACTACACCAACCAAGCCCAAAAGCTTGATGCCTCACTTAGCGAAAAAATATTAAAAGCATTTGCACTATTCGAGAAAGGCATAGCCATATTTGGTTCTGCCGATGTTTTTCATAACTGGCTTCATCAACCGGCTTATGGTTTAGGTAACCAAATCCCTTTTGATATCCTGGATACTTTTACCGGTGTTAATCTCATCGAGGAAGAGCTCATCCGCCTCGAGTACGGTGATTTAGCCTAAGGTATGCTTGTCTACAGAATTACGCTTACTAAGTTTGCCGATAAGCTTGTAGCCTCCGGCCGTGCTGCGCGGTGGAACCCCAATGAAACCGAGATTATCTACACAGCATCTTCACGTTCATTAGCTTGTTTAGAGAATGTGGTACATAGAAGTCAATTGGGACTTAACCAGCTCTTCAGTGTTATGACTATTGAGGTACCTGATTCGGTTAAAAAAGAAATAGTAAAACTCAACGACCTACCACCAGACTGGCGCGAGTTTGCACAAATGCCCTTAACGCAAAGCATTGGCGAAAACTGGCTATCTAAAGCACAAACTGCGATACTGCAGGTACCATCATCTATTATTGAAGAAGAGGTTAATTATCTCATCAACCCGCAGCATTCGGATTTTAGAAAAGTTAAACTTTTGAGGAGTGAGAAGTTTGTGTTTGATATGCGGATAAAGAACCCCTCCTAACCTCCCCGAAGGGGAGGAAAAAGAAGTTACAGTTCAAAATATTTTTAAAGTCCTCTCCTTTGGAGAGGATTTAGGAGAGGTTACTACGCTCCATCACTCAGCAATCTGTCAATCAAAGCATCAACTTCAACTTCAGCAAATGAGGTAGAGTAATCTGATAGCCCATAAGGGATAATCAGTTTATTGTTATGGATAATAGAACCACATGAGTAAATTACGTTAGGTACATACCCTTCACGTTCTTCACTGTTAGGTACCAGTAATGGTTCTTTTAAACGGCCAATTTCTACGGCAGGATCGTCTAATTTCAGTAAACTTACACTTAATACGTATTTACGCATCGGGCCTACACCGTGGGTTATCATTAACCAGCCATGTTCGGTCTCGATAGGCGAACCGCAGTTACCTATCTGTACAAATTCCCAGCTAAATTTAGGTTTCTGTAGTTGGATCGGTTTCTCCCAGATGTTAATCTTGTCCGAATACATAATGTAGTTATTGCAACCATCAATGCGGGAAATCATTACATATTTACCATTGATCTTACGCGGAAACAGGGCCAGGTTTTTATTCTGCGCACCATCGCCATATAAGGGCATAATCCGGAAGTTATAAAAATCGTTGGTCTGCAATAACTTTGGCATAATCAGCGCACCATCGTAAGCAGTGTAAGTAGCGTAGTAAACCGGGCTACCGTCATCATTTATAAATTTCACAAAACGGGCATCCTCAATACCTTTTCGTTCATATTCGGAGATTGGGAATATTACCCTGTCGGAAATATCAGTATCCATCGAGAATACGATCTCATAATACGAATCGGCCAACCAGAGGATCTTGTCATACTCCAATTTCTTCAAATCGTCTTCCTGTAGCTTTTGCGAATCGATGAGGATGCGGCGCAGATTAGCATATTCGAAATGATGATCAAGTTTGCCTTCAATCTCATTCAATACATCGATATTGATCTGTGTAACTATCGCCTTGTCGAAGAAAAGCTTTTTGTTGTAAACAGCATTTCGCACTATTTCGGCTTCATCAATATAACTACCGGCAGGTATTACGGTGATGTTGTTATAACGATCTATCAGTGCACGGCGGAAAGTGATTGACGAAATGTGCCCCTCGCCCACTGCCCTGAAACTGATAATTACCCTACGCTCGCCATCTTCCAAATCGCTCTGGTCTGGGTCTTCAACAATTGATGGGTTAAAAAATGCAGCAGATTCGATAGAATATTCGTGGGTAAAATACGAGCCGATCAGCAGTTTCAGATATACTGTAAGGCTGTCGTAATCGATATTCAGTTCCTCGAAAAGGTTCTTCAGCTTACTGCAATGGCGGTTTAAAACACGGGTGATATTACGGTGCCGTTTAGAATATTCCTGAAGCAGGGGCGAAATAATGCCGAAGGCTTCTTCTTCGGTTAACTCCATAACCCGTTGTATTACTTCTTTAGCACGGTCATTACCATTAAAAAAAAATCGTGCAATAACACGCTTCGGATCGGGATTTACTCTGACGGGCTTACGCTCAATAGAAAGTCTCATATAAAAACAATTAACACATTAACAGCGGCACAGCGAAATTGATTGCAGCAATTATATAAACCTTAAACTATATTTCAACATTTAAAGTTCTATTTATTCAAACACGTTTATTTTGAGGATAAGTTTTACTTTTTTGTAATTTGCCCGTAATATGAATGTTTTAATTGTTGAAGACGAAAAAAGTTTAGCCCTTGAGGTTGATGAATACCTAAGCCACGAAGGCTTTACGGTAGAACATGCCCGTACGCGCAAATCGGCAGAGGAAAAAATCTTCGTAAATAATTACGATTTTATTTTGCTTGACCTGGGCTTACCCGATGGCGATGGCTTTGAACTGCTAAAAATGTTTAAGCAATTAAAAGACCGCGACGATGCCGTAATTATCTTAACCGCACGTGCCGCTGTGGACGACCGCGTGCGCGGACTGGAAGAAGGCGCTGATGATTACCTGCCCAAACCATTTTCGCTTAACGAACTACTGGCCCGCATGCATGCCATAACCCGCCGCAAGCACAAGCTGGAAAGTAATGAAATTACGGTTAAAGGTTTCAAAATAAACATCCAGAACCGTACGGTAAGTTTTGGTATCGAGCGCATTAACCTTACACGCAAAGAATTTGAAATACTGAACTACCTGGTTTTAAACAAAAACAGGGTAATATCGCGCACCAATTTAACCGAGCACGTTTGGGGTGATGTACTGGAAATTAACTCCGACTCGAACTTTGTGGATGTGCACGTTAAAAACCTGCGCAAAAAGTTATCTCAACACGCCCCTACCGATTGGTTTGAGACTGTACGCAGCATTGGCTACCGCATCAATATCTGATAAACCCGGCTCATGAAACTGCAGTTTAAACTGGCTTTATATAATACACTTACCAAGGTGGCCATTATCTTTTTTACGGGCGGCGTTATTTTAATATCGTTAGAGAAGATCTCCTACCACCATATTTCGCTGAGGTTAGAAACCAAGAAAAATGAATTTCTAAAAAGCCTGTCGTCTAAAAGGATTTCACAAATTCTGGCGCAAAACGAAAGCTTTACCGACTACAACATTTTGAAAGATGATTACATTATGTTGAAGCAGGTAAAATACGAGTCGATTACAACCGTAATTGATACATTTAGCACGGCTCAGCGTACTATTGATAAAAGCATCGACATGTACCGTATTTTAACCTGTAAATTCAATTACAATAAACGCACCTACCTGTTAGAGGTTGGCAATACGATTGATGCCGTAGAGGAGCTTAAAAACACCATTAAGGGATTTACTTTGGTGATACTCATATTTGCACTATCACTTACACTGCTAAGCGACCTTATTTTTACTAAGTATCTGCTTAAACCATTTTACAATATAATAGAGCATAAACTCATCAGGGTAAATGACCCGCTTAATTTCGATTATCAGAAGGTAGAAACATCAACCCAGGATTTTAACCTGCTGGATGATAGCATTAACTCGCTGATGAAGAAGATAACGGACATGTTTATACTCGAGAAACAATTTATAGCCAATGTTTCGCATGAGTTATTAACGCCGATATCAATTATGAGTTCGCGCTTGGAGAACCTGCTGTTACATGAAACACTGAGCGAAGAAGCAGAGAATAAAATTTTTGCTTCGCTTAAAACGTTGATCCGTTTAAAGTCAATCATCAACAGCCTTTTATTGATTTCGCAGGTAGAAAATAATCAGTTCAACAAAAATGATATTGTTAAAATACCCGAAATTATTACCGAGATAAATGAAGAACTGGAAGACCGTTTAGAGGATAAAGACATTACGCTAACAAACGATATTAAATATGAACAGGCAATTATTGGCAATCGTAGTTTAATGCACACGCTGCTGTTTAACCTCATTAATAATGCTGTTAAATATAATTATAAGGGAGGCAGCATTATTATTAATGATGAGGTGGTTAACGGCATTTATGTACTTGAAATTAAAGATACGGGCGTTGGGATGGATAATGCACAAATTGAAAAGGCCTTTACCCGTTTCGAAAAGTTGGACACTGATGAACGGGAGAGCTACGGTTTAGGATTGGCCATTGTAAAGAGTATCGCTGCTTTCCACAAAATAGATATCGATGTGGTATCCGAAAAAAACAAAGGCACATTAATAAAACTTAAATTTAACGAACGCCGGTAACTTCACTAAATCTTCATATAGCATCCGCATCTTTGAGATGTAAAGTTTTAGTTTCGAGTTACCCCTATTTGGAGGCTGTTCGGTTTAAAGTTCCGGGCAGCCTTTTTTATATCATCTTATTTCGTTTGATGAGATAAGCCTTCAACAAATCGTAATAGCCATTGTGTATCCCTGCATCAATCAAATCAATATGGTATTGGGCACATTTCAGTACCAATTCTTCACGATAATTTTTTAAGGCCGCTGTATAGCTATCACGCACTCTGTTGGGATGCACCCTAATCTCCTCCCCGTTTTCCATATCTATGAAATGATGCGGGCGGTTATCGAAATTAAAGTCTACCTCGTGGGCACGATCATTCACATTAAAAATAATTACTTCGTGCTTATTGTATTTTAAATGCTGAATGGCCGCAAATAACTCATTCGTTTTTTCGGCGCTCATGCTATTCTCCAGCATATCGCTGAAGATGACCACCATTGATCGCTGGTGAATTTCCTCTGCTACACGGTGCAGCACTTTACTAATATTGGTACTCGTATTAATTTTAGGTTGATTATAAGCCTGCTCTAACTGCGCATATAAATGGAACAAATGTGTAGTGGTTGATCTGGCCGCACTTAACATCTCCAATTCATCGGCAAACAACCCCAGGCCAAAGGCATCGCGCTGCTTTTTAAACAGGTACATCAACGAGGCAATGGCATATACGCTGAATTGCAGCTTGCTCATGCCCTTGGCAGGGAAGTTCATGGATGATGAGGTATCCAATAGTAAATAACTGCGCAGGTTTGTTTCTTCCTCGTACTGCTTTACAAAAAGCTTATCGGTACGGGCAAAGAGTTTCCAGTCGATGTTTTTTACAGACTCGCCCGTGTTGTATAATCGATGCTCGGCAAACTCCACAGAAAAGCCATGGAAAGGGCTTTGGTGCAAACCGGTTATAAAACCTTCTACCACTTGCCGGGCCAAAAGTTCGAGGTTTGCCAGGTGCCTTACCTGCTGATCGCTGTTGAGTTGTGCCATGTTCTAAAATACAAAAAACGCCGTAACTAAGTTACGGCGTTCCATATATAATATTGTATGCTGGGGTTAAGCCAGTTGTTTTTCTAACTTACCAGACAATACCGATTTTGGCACTGCACCGATTTGCTTGTCAACAATTTCTCCGTTTTTGAAGAACAATAACGCAGGGATGTTACGGATACCGTATTTCATTGAGATACCTGGGTTATTATCTACGTTAACTTTACCTACAATTGCTTTGCCATCGTATTCTTTCGCGATATCTTCTACTACCGGGCCAACCATACGACAAGGACCGCACCATTCTGCCCAAAAGTCAACTAATACGGGTTTATCTGATTTTAACACAAGCTCCTCAAAGTTTGCGTCAGTAATTTCTAAAGCCATGATATTTTTTAATTTAATTTCAACAAATATATACTATTCAAAATACTTGCCACAAGTGCAAGTATGACAATGTGACAATTATATTATCAGAATGTTTTCTTTTGACTGTTTTAAGAGAATCAGCAATTCGGGAAGGAACCAAGAGTCGGAAATCAAGAATCAGGACAAACTCAATGATTAAGAGCTTGTCTTGGCTCTTGATTCTTGATTCTAATAATCAGTACGCAAGTCTGACTCTTCCCACTGGCTAAAGGCCTTTAAAGCCTCATCTCTTAACATTTGCACTACCGGTAGCTTACGTTGGGCCATCGGGAGTTCCAATTCATTATAAATAAAATGATCATCGAAGCCAATTGCGGCCGCATCGGCCTTGGTATTGGCGTAATACATTTTATCTAAACGGGCCCAATAAATAGCGCCAAGGCACATAGGGCAAGGTTCGCAGCTGGTGTATATCTCGCAACCCTCTAAGCTAAAGGTATTTAGTTGCTGACAAGCTAACCGGATAGCAGACACTTCGGCATGTGCTGTTGGGTCGTTTGTGGGTACTACTTTGTTGGCGCTTGCGGCTACAACTTCGCCGTTTTTAACTATTACAGCGCCAAAGGGGCCGCCTAATCCATCCTGCACATTTTTTACAGACAGGTCTATAGCCATCTGCATAAATTTTTCGTGTTGTGTAATTTCCATATCTTCTATAAATACAAAAGCCCCAATCAAAAGATTGAGGCTTCGGCATGTATTTGGTTAAAAATTATTTTTTGTCTTTTGTGTAAGCGTCGTTAAGACCTTTAACAACATCGGCAGTAATATCAAGGCTTGCATCGCCGTAAAGCATATTAGCATTACCTTTTTGGTAAGTTAACACCAATTTATAGCCTTTATCTTTAGCATATTGTTTTACGAACTCAGAGATTTTTTCGTACAATTTAGCTTGCTCAGCACCCTGGTCATTTTGAACCTGGGCACCTGTATTTTGTTGGTAAGCTTGTAGCTCCTGTTGTTTACGCTGTAATTTTTGCTCAGTTGCCTGGCGTGCATCAGCAGCCATAGTAGCCTGATCTTTTTGATACTCTGCAACCTCACGTTGAAAAGCCTGGCCTTTTGATTGCAGATCGGCCTGGGCAGCTTTGCCTTTGGCTTCCATACGGGCAGTCATATCCTTTACATAAGTATATTTGGTAAGGAGTGTATCCTGATTAATGTAAACAATGTCAGATTTTGCTGTGCCTGCAGCGCTGGTTGATGCAGCAGCAGGTGTAGCGGTAGCCTTATCGGCAGTTTTGTTTTGGTTGCAAGCAACAACCGCAGTTGCCAGCGTAACACCTAAAGTAAGTTTTGTGAAAACCGAACCCATTTTTTTCATTCTACGTTTATAAATTTTACCGACAAAGATAAAATTTCAATCTAATTATCCTAATCATTCAATTTGCTTATTCGCGCGTGCTTTTTATCCACACGCCTGCCTTAATATGCTCAAAATTTCGTATTTTTGTTAGTTATTTTATTATTAACCAATGAGCGAAGAAAATCAGGACAGATCCAATTATTCAGCAGACAATATACAGGTTTTAGAAGGGTTAGAGGCGGTTCGTAAGAGGCCGTCGATGTACATTGGCGATACCGGCGTTAAAGGTTTACACCACTTAGTTTATGAGGTTGTTGATAACTCGATAGATGAGGCTATGGCCGGCTATTGCGATACTATTAACGTAACCATCCATCCGGGAAATTCTATATCTGTAAAAGATAATGGCCGTGGTATCCCTACCGCCATGCACACTAAAGAAAAGAAATCGGCATTAGAGGTTGTAATGACCATCTTACACGCCGGCGGTAAATTTGATAAAGACACTTACAAAGTATCGGGCGGTTTGCACGGTGTGGGTGTAAGTTGCGTTAACGCACTTTCAATCCACCTAAAAACTAACGTTTACCGCGAAGGCAAAATATTTCAGCAGGAGTACGAAAAAGGTAAACCGATGTATGATGTTAAGGTGGTTGGCGAAAGCGACCGTACCGGTACAACACAGTGGTTTCAACCTGATGCCGAAATTTTTACAACCACTTTAGAGTACAAATACGACACACTGGCTTCACGTTTACGCGAGCTGGCTTACTTAAATAAAGGCATCCGCTTAACGTTAACCGACGAACGTGAAGCCCTGGAAGATGGCACCTTCAGAACTGAAGAGTTCCATTCAGAAGGTGGCTTAAAAGAGTTCGTTAAATTTTTAGATGGTACACGTACCCCTATTATCCCCGAACCCATTTATGTAGAAGGTACCAAACAAGGCATCCCGGTTGAACTGGCTTTGCAATACAATGATACCTACTCAGAAAACGTACACTCTTACGTAAACAACATTAATACCATCGAAGGTGGTACGCACGTGGCTGGTTTCCGCATGGGCCTAACCCGTACGTTAAAGGCTTATGCCGATAAATCGGGTTTGTTAAAAAACATGAAGATTGATATTACCGGTGATGACTTCCGCGAGGGGCTTACCGCTGTAATTTCTGTAAAAGTAGCCGAGCCGCAGTTTGAAGGCCAAACCAAAACCAAGTTAGGTAATAACGAAGTAAGTGGTGCGGTAAACGTAGCCGTAGGCGAGATTCTTTCTATCTACCTGGAAGAAAACCCGAAAGAAGCGCGTATGATCGTTAACAAGGTGATACTTGCCGCTACCGCACGTGCAGCAGCCCGTAAAGCTCGTGAAATGGTACAGCGTAAAAGCGTAATGACCGGCTCTGGCCTGCCTGGTAAATTATCAGATTGCGCCAACAGTGATCCGGCATTATGTGAATTGTTCCTGGTAGAGGGCGACTCGGCAGGTGGTACTGCCAAACAAGGCCGTAACCGCGAATTTCAAGCCATTTTACCATTGCGTGGTAAAATTCTGAACGTGGAAAAAGCTATGGAGCATAAGATCTACGAGAACGAAGAGATCAAGAACATGTTTACCGGTTTGGGTGTCAGCATTGGTACAGCCGAAGATAATAAGGCACTAAACTTAGCCAAGTTACGCTACCACAAGGTTGTGATCATGACGGATGCCGACGTTGACGGTTCGCACATTACCACACTGATTCTTACCTTCTTTTTCCGTTATATGAAAGAGCTGGTTGAGTTTGGATATGTTTATATAGCTACTCCTCCGCTTTACATGGTTAAAAAAGGTAAAGAGTTTGAATATTGCTGGACAGACGAACAACGTGATGCCGCTATACAACGCCTAAAAGGCGCAGGTAAAGAAGACAGCGTACACACCCAGCGTTATAAAGGTTTGGGTGAGATGAACGCCGAGCAACTTTGGGAAACCACTATGGACCCAGCCCGCCGCACCTTACGCCAGGTAAGTATCGAGAACGCTGCAGAGTGCGATCATACTTTCTCTATGCTGATGGGTGACGAGGTTGCCCCTCGCCGCGAGTTTATTGAGAAAAATGCTAAATATGCCCGTATAGACGTATAACCCAAGCATCAACATAACCTGCCTGTTAAATACAACCTGCAGAGAGAAAAGCCTTCGTAATTGAAGGCTTTTCTTGTTTGTATCTGTTTGTAAAACCCGTACACCTTTTTTACGTATATTAATTTATGATTAACGTAAAGCCTCATTTAAAGGCAGATCCCACCAATAATATTTAGTTTTAATAAAATCCGATTGCTTATTTTTTTGTAATATTAACTTTAAGAAAAGATAGTTTATATCGTATTGTTTAGCCTGTACCTATTAAATTATTAGCCCCATTGAAATACACTCTAACATTACTTCTTTTATGCCTATATCTCATCGGCAATGCCCGTGCAGGTAATAGTAGTGTTGACAGTCTCAAAAAGCTAATTAATCAAGGCAGCAAATCATTTGCCGATACCTTAACTGTTAACAGGTTAAACAAACTTGCAGGTACTTATTTTCAATCAAACCCCGACAGTACTTATTATTACGGAAAAAAGGCGGTAGATCTATCGCGCAAAATAAACTACGATGCAGGGCTGGCTAATGGCTTATTACAAACCGGGCATGTAGATTACTTTAAAGGTAAATCGACAGAAGCGCAACAAGAACTTGGTGAAGCCATTGGGATTTTCAAAAAACTAAATGATAAAAAAGGCCTTGTTGCCAGCTACCAATTTTTAGGGTCGATGTACACCCTGTTGGCAGATTATCCACAAGCCATAAAGAATCTTACCCTGGCTATTGATATTAACAACAGCCTTGGGGATGATGAACTGATGCAAACTAACCTGTACAAAAGCATGGGTAACGTATATTTCAGTAAAGGCGAACTATCCAAATCGCTTGATTATTATTACAAGGGCCTTTTTATAGCTATCAAAAACCATTACACCCTACCCGCAGGCAATTTGTATAATAACATTGGCGCTGCCCTGCAAGATATGGAGGTTTATCCCAACGCGCTTGAGCATTTTAACAAGGCGCTCGAAATTTTAGGTAAAACAGATAATACCCAGGCGCTTGGCACCATCAATCAAAATATTGGCGAAATACTTTTAGCGCAGAATGATTTGGATGGTGCTATCCGTTATTTAAACAAAGCCAATTATATTGTAAATAAACAAAATGATAAAGATGGCCTAAGTTCGGTTTATACAGATTTGGGGTTATGTTATGCTGCTAAAAAAGATTTCAGCAGGGCCATTAGCTATATCGATACATCTTTGGAAATAGCCAAAAGGTATAAAATTATTTATAACCAGGCTTATGCCCTGATAGGCTTGGCCGACGTGTATAATCAACAAAAAGATTACAAAAATGCTTATAAATTCGCCCTTGAAGGGCAGCAACTATCGGTTAAGCTGGGCAACTTATCAGTAAAAGCGAATGCTGCTTTACAGTTGAGCAAAGCTTTAGCCGGCCTGGGCAAGAGTGCACAAGCGTATGAGTTTTTAAATGAATACATCAATTTTAAAAATCAATTAAAAAGTAACGAAAGTATCGAGAAGTCAACCTCCTATAATTTCGAACTCACTTTTGCTTTAAAGGAACGACAGCTCAAGCAACAGCAATATGAGAAGGATCTTATCTATCGGCAAAAAGCAAATAGCCAGCGTTTAATCAATACCATATTTGTGGTAATTATCCTGGCCATGGTTTTAATATCGGGGGTTTATTACCGCGAGAAAAAGAAACAGCAAAACATTAATGTAATGCTGGAACACAAAAACCACGAAGTACTGGACCAAAAGGCAGACCTTGACGAGCAGGCTAAAAAGCTCAATGATCTTAATACCTTAAAAGACCGCTTAATCTCCATCCTCGCCCACGATCTCCGTGCGCCATTAAGTACTTTACGGGGTTTATTTGGTTTATTACAAGACGATACCATTACCCACCAGGAATTGGTAGAGATGATACCCAGTGTATTGAAAAAACTCGAGTACACATCCGATTTTTTGGATACACTGCTCTTCTGGATTAACAGCCAGATGGAAAGCTTTGATATTTCGGTGAAACAATTTTCTGTTTCTGAACTGGTACAAAATGAGGCTGAAAGCAATAAAGATGAAGCAGCATCGAAAGGTATCAACTTCATGACCGATATACCTGATGGTTTAACCGCCACTGCCGATCCTAACTCTATCCGTATTGTGGTACGTAACCTGATAACTAATGCCATTAAGTTTTCTGATAAAAACGATACGATCCATGTTTCGGCTTATCAAACCGATCTGAAGATTATCGTCAAAGTGACCGACACCGGCGTAGGCATGTCGCCCGAGCAATTAAATAAGTTATTTAAAAGCAAGGTAGATAGTAAAAACGGCACCAACAACGAGTCGGGTACGGGCATGGGCCTGTTGTTTTGTAAAGATTTGATCGAAAAATGCAACGGCGAAATTTGGGCCACAAGCGAACCGGGCGTAGGTACCGTGTTTACCTTCAGCATCCCTGTTAATTGTTAACCGGCAGGGCTACCATTTCCTTTTCAAATATTTCCTGTATCATCGCAATCTGCTCTGCGTAAATCGTTTTTTTACGGGTACCAAAGTATAATGTATTCTCCATAACGTTGTTACCCTGCCAAAGTATCTTCACATGGCCGGCATCCAAATCGCGCCTGGATAAAAAATCGGGTATAACAGCAACGCCTTTTCCACCACTCAGACAGCGCAGAATAGAACACATGTTGGGTACAATAAAGTTAGGCCTAAAATCGGGCCGCTTGCCGAAGTTATTATGCCAAAACTTACGCAGATGCTCCATGTCGCCTGTTGTGCCGTACCAGGTTTGCTTTTTAAGCCAGGCATGAACCCCTTCCAGATCATCATTTTTTAATAGTTCATCAAACTCATCAGTTGGCGTTTGCGAACCTGTAACTACTACTATCTTCTCTTTAAAAAATGGCTGATAGTTTAACCCTCTGTAATCTCCTTTTTGAGGCGTGATGATCATGTCTAAAATACCCCCATCTAAATCACTCAGCATTTCGGGGTATTCGCCAAATTTTAAAAAAACGTTAAATGGCAAGGTAGGCAGGTACGATTCTAGCGTGAATTGAAATGTTTCGAAACACATCCCAACGCTAATAGTTGGTACATCTTTCTCGGTGCTTTTATGAAAGTGCCGCTCAGCCTCTTCCAGTTTACACACCGCCTCCTGTATGTAGTTATATAAGATCTTCCCACGCTCGGTCGATACCATTTTACGGGATGTACGATCGAACAATTTATACCCCACATAACTTTCCAGCGAACTTAAGTGTAAGCTTACACCCGGCTGCGATATAAACAGAGATTCGGCCGCACCGGTAAGTGAGCCGGTTTCATATATAGCTTTAAATGTGCGAAACCATTCTAAATTCACCATAATCTATCTATTATAATTATGATACAAATATATTATTTATATTATTTTAATAGACGATAAATGCGCGGTACTTTTGATCCGTAATTAAAACAGAAAGATAAAATGAAAAAAATATTTGTAATAAACGGCGGTCAGGTTTTCGGTCATTCGGGCGGTAAATTCAATAAAACGTTACTGGATACTACCGTTAATTTTTTCGAAAATCAGGCGGATTTCGAGGTTCGCTCAACAGACATCAATAACCCTTACGATCCTATTCAGGAAGCAGAGAATTACAAATGGGCTGATATTATTATTTACCACACACCAATCTGGTGGTTCCAGGTACCGCACGATTTTAAGAAGTATATCGATACCGTATTTTCGGCAGGCTATCAGAACGGTATTTATAAAAGCGATGGCCGTTCGTCAGCTAATCCGGCTATTAATTATGGTACCGGCGGGTTGATGCATGGCAAACAGTATATGGTAACTTCATCATGGAACGCCCCCGAAGAAGCTTTTACACTGCCTGGTGAATTCTTTAATCAACATAGTGTGGACGAAGGCATCTTATTCGGCTTCCACCGTATGAATGCATTTACCGGGATGGAACAATTAGAAAGTATCCATTTTCACGATGTGATGAAAAATCCCGACATTGACACCCTGATGGCACGTTACCGAAATCATCTAAATAAATTATTTATCAATACAAAAGAACATGAGCATCTACCTCACAGCATTATTGAAATTTAAAACCGGCGAAGCCGACAATGTAAAACCGCTATTGTTGGACTTAGTAGCAAATTCGCTTAAAGAAGAAGCTTGCCTGCAATACGAACTTTACCAGGACAGCGAAAATGAAAACCTATTCATTTTCCATGAAACATGGAAAGATGCCGCCGGTTTAGAGCAGCATACCCAGCAGGCCCATTACAAACAGTTCGAACAACAGGCTGGGCCATTGTTAGAAGAAACACCGGCACTTTATAAAACACAGCGGATAGCCTAGTTATAAAAAGTATCCTGCCTCTAGTTGAGGTGGGATTTTTTTATTTCCGACACAACCTTTCAAGCAAATCCGAATGCTGCTGATAACGTTTCGTCATCACATCCAACTCCGCCATTTCAAATTCGGCAAATTCAAAGCCAGGAGCAACGGCGCAGCTAACTAAAGTAAAGCTTACGCCCGAAGGTATCTCAGCAGCAAACCATAACCCGGCTTCTATCACTACCGATAAATTGCCTGTATCAGTATCAGATAATTCATAACTGTAATAATCGCCCGCTTCGTTAATTACATGGATGCATAAGGGCGCGCCTTTATGAAAATACCAGATCTCATCTGATGCCAGGCGATGAAAACCTGAGTAATCTTTCCCTTCCAGCAAATAGTAAATAGATGTGCATGCCTGCTTTTGCAATGAATCCCTGCTTACCATAATCCCCGAACGGAATACCTCTTTATAAAAACCACCTTCGGGTGTGGTTGAAGATCGAGATGATTGATCCAGTAGACTGAAGTGTTTGAATCCATAAGGCAATGATATTGAAATAAATTCCCGCACAACAGCAGAAAAAAATATTTTAATTTAATATACATAATTTTCTTATGTATATAATAAAATTATATATTTGATTTATGAGTAATAACCAACTGATAAAAGGCACCCTGCAAACCATTATACTAAAGCTACTGGAAGATAATAAGCAGATGTATGGTTATGAAATAACCCAAAAAGTAAAGGAGACTACATCGGGCGAAATTTTACTCACCGAAGGTGCCCTATACCCTGCCCTGCACAAATTAGAAGCCGACGGCCTGCTGGAAACCCATGCCCAGGTGGTTGATAACCGCGTACGCAAGTACTACGCCCTAACCGAAAAAGGCGGAAAAGAAGTAACCAGCAAAATAGAAGAAGCGCAAAACTTTATAGAGCAGTTAAACCTATTATTAAACCTTAAACCCGGCCTGCAATGATTATTACCAAAGCACAAAGCCAAAGCTTACATCAATACCTGAGTGGCATATTTAGCTATCGTGAAACATTGACCGAAGTTTACGACCACCTGCTTAGCGCGCTCGAAACTTATGATGGCCCCTTAACTTTTGATGATGCTGTAAATACCATTATCAAAACCGACTTTGGCGGCAAAGAGAAGTTCTATGACCTGGAGAAACAATTTAAAGCTACGGCCTCTGAGGAAATCAGATCGCAACTGTGGAGTACCTTCTTAAAAAACCTGAGGTTGTGGGGAGTAGCATTCGGACTGGTATTCTTTGCATTAAGCTCTTATTGCCATTTTAAAATTACAAATAAGGACATCATATTTGGTGTATTAGCGGTTACCGGCTTTTTGTCATTTACACTAAGTGGACTGCGCACCTTTAGAACTGGATACTTATATGGTATGACGAAAAACTCTGTAAAAGACCGAATCCTACTCGACATAGGCTCTATCCCTACACGTTTCCTGCTAATAGCAATGCTATTAAATACAACCATTGCCAGCAACCTATTGGGCAGGTTATCACCTGACATACAATATGGCGGCACATTAATTATCTATACTGCCCTATCTACTTTCTTAGTATCTTACTATCAGTGTTTCCATAAAGAATATAGTTTAAAAGCCATCAACAACTAATACCTGTATGCCTTTAACTGCCGCCGAGTTAAACTGGGTAACCCAATGCGTAAACATCTATAAAATCCCCTACCAGGAAGTTTATGATGAAGTGCTGGACCATATTTTAAGCGCCATTGAACAGGCACGTGAGGCAGGTAACAATGAACCAATAGAAACTCTTTTCCAAAATGTAATTGACGAGCATTTCAACGGGCATGCTGGTGTTGAACAAATTGCAAATGTTCAGAGAAAGGTATACAGCGAAAAAGTTTATCGCATTTTATGGCGCAACTTTCGTTCTGTTTTAGACTGGAAAGCAATTTCCTTTATTGCCCTTATCGTGCTGATAGCACATTACATACCTGCTAAAATATCAGCTACGAAATTTTTACTGACACCAATTTTTATTATCGAATTTATCCCACTTATTTATGTATACACTCAAACCCGCATTATTAAAGTAAGTAAAGGCAAAAACTCATTAGTTCGTAACAACCTGCTTTACATTAGTTGTATGCCCTTTACGTTGCTTAATTTATACCTGCAGCTACCCAGTCTCATTGATACTATTAATGATAGCAAAACGATGCATAACTTTATACTTTCTCATCCCGAAATTGCCGCTTTGGTGATGTCTTTAACCCTAATCTATAGTATCAGCAGTATTTATTTATGCAGGGAAGAGTTACAGCCCTACAGGCTACCCGCTTAAAATGGATAGCCGATAGCTAAGTTAAATATCCCGTTTCCAAGTTTTGGTGTAACCCAGCTACCACCTGTTTGCCAAGGTTTAAGAATAGGGATACCATAATCGGTACGCAAAACCAGTATCGTTAAATCGAACCGTAAACCAAAGCCAACATCGGCAGCCAGTTGCTTGTAAAAGTTTTTGCCAAAAGTGTCCTCCCCAGGTGCCGGCTTATTATCCGTATCTGTTAATTGTTGATGGTTAAGGTTCCATACGTTACCGGCATCTACAAACAAGGCCCCGTTAACTATGCTGAAAAGTTTAGTCCTATACTCCACATTGGCTTCGATTTTAATATCCCCCGACTCATCAGGCAAGAAACCATTGTTCTTCACGTAATAATTAGGATCTACCGTACCCGGCCCTACAGACCGCGCCCTGAAACCTCTTAAACTATTAGCACCGCCCGAATAAAACTGTTGGCTATAAGGCAGGTTAGTGGAGTTACCATAAGCCAAACCAAAACCGGTAGACAATCGTGTTGCGATCTTGCTGTTAGGCCCCAGCTTATGGAAATACCTGATCTCGTTTTCCAGTTTTACATACTGATTAAATGGCAGCCCAAACAACTTGGTGGTATCACCACTCTTAACGTTCGCACCTTTTATCAAACCATAAATATTATTAGATAAACTTATCTTACCCGAGTACAAATAGGTATTAGTACGGTTAGCATCAATCGTGTTATCATAAGTAAAGCTATAGCTAGGGCCCCAGGTAAACTGCGGCGCTATTACATGTGATAATGATGGATTACCTGTGTTTTTAATACTATCCTGATACTTTTCGGTCACGCTACGCGGGTGTGTATAGGTTACTTCCAGCAAGTTTAGGGCATGCTGGCGATATTGGTCCTGTTTCCATTGGTAACCAAATGAGCCGTTGTATGAATCTAAAGTATACAACTGACTACGGATAACCAGCGAGCCACCCAATGTTAACGTGGTGTGCGGTATATAAGCATTATCTGCCTTAAAATTAAACGGACTAACAAAACGCGGCCAGCTCAACGAGGTTTGCACCCCAATCTGCGATACCGCATAGCCGCCATTTGCCTGCCCTACCTGCCCGTCATTACTACCTATAAGGCTAACGGTTAAAAGTTCGCCGCCTTTAAAGGCGTTGCGGTTTTTCCAGCTCACGCTGGCCTGCACACCATTATAACTGGCCGAGGTGGTACGCCCCAGCAAATCAAACTGAATAGATTTTTTAGGATATTGTGTTAGCTGATAATATATATCCAGCAAAGGCGAATCCGGTGTAACATCCTCAAAACGGTTCTTCACAAACTTAAAGGGCCCCAATTCAATAAAACGGTTTAATGATTTGGTATGGTCTGTACGGTTATATACTTCGCCGGGTTGAAGCAATACGGTATTTTTAAATACCCAGGGCTTAACCGTTTCGCGTTTGCCCCGCACAATATAATACCAACGGTATTTTTGGGCCGAATCGAGTTTTAAAGCCGTATCACGCAAAGTATAGTTAGGATAAACATAAATATTGCGGATGAAATAGATAGTTCGGGCTAACTGCGAGGTTTCTTCTTTAACCTTTACAAACATATCAACCTGGTGTCCTTCAATGGTGCTATCAACCTTTAGCTTAATATCATCAGGTGCGAAATAGAAAAAACCTTCTTCCTTTAAACGGGCATCAATACGGATACGCTCATTCTTAATCACATCAAGATTATAATTATCGCCAACTTTAAGCAAGCTCTGCTTAGCTGTACCGGCTACGGCAGTATCAATACCTTCGGGACTTGTAGGGAAAACCACTTTCCTTATTTTATATGCCGGGCCGGTAGTAGCGGTATAAACCGCTTTTGCCGTACGGCCTTTACTAACAGTATCGCCAATTACCTGTGCCTGGAAATAGCTTACATTTTGCAGGCGGTTTGTTAATATCTGGCTGTTTTTATCCAGGTCTACATCGCTTGCAAAAACAGGCGGCTCACCTTGCTTGTGCAGCCATGCCCTAAATCCTTTTGTTTTTTTGGTTTGGGTGATGTTCCATAAATATAACTTGGGGCGCAAACCCAAAATAGCACCATTAGGTTTTGGTCGAAGCAAGGCTTCTAACTGCGCAGTCAATGCCTTCGAATCGGCTTTTTTGATATCCTTATTAACAATTTTAACTTGCCCGCCGGTATACAATTTCTCGCCCTTGGGCAAGTATTTAGTATTACTGCATGCATTTAACACAATAGCCAACAGCAATAAATATGATAGATTTTTAGTCATGGTTTAGTTAAATAGTTCCTCTTCCTCGGGTTCTTGTTCTTGCTGTTCTTGCGATTGTCCGCTTCCGGTTGTAGTAACCGCCTTTTTGTCGTCGGCAGGTTGCTTGGCATCATCGGTTGCTTTTTGTTCTTTCTTTTCCTCTTTCTGGTCCTTATTATATTTCTTTTGCAAAGCCTTATCCTGTTTGCTCTTTTTAAACAACTGGCTAAACCTGTTATAATCCATAGTGAGGGTAAAGCCCAAACCTGTTTCAATAACCTGGCCCTGCAATACAATGTACTCATCGCGTCGGTAAGCTCTGAGGGTATAACGGCCATCTTTACTTAATTTATAATTGGCCGATAAATTGCCTGCAACATTGCTCGTTTTCTCGCCCTGCTGCGCACCTTCCAGATTAAAGTTGTTGCCCACTGTCACGGTCAGCCTATCGTTCAGGAAGCGTTTGGACAGCCCTATATTCAAATCCGTTCGGTCTTGCGCCTGCCCCGAAGAATAATCCTCACCCGATTGCAGGTCGAAGTTCAGGTCAACACCTGCTATCAGGTTTCCTGCTAAACGGTTCAACTGGTCTGATAACAGACTGCTTACTGTATTGCGCACTAAGCCTTCAGCAGTGGTACTTCCACCCTTACTTTCCAGTGGGTTATCGCCTATAAAGTGACCCAGCACCAATACACCCAATACCTGCTTATTCATTTCGTTTGGATCTGATCTCACCTGATCTAAACGGGTATTTACAATGGTGATAATATTTGGCGATACGGTGTAGTTACTATCCGGCAGCACAATATCAAAACTAATAGCCGGCGACATGAGCTGATTTTTAAGGTTCAGGTTTACGTTAAACGGCAGTTTTTGCTTTAACATGGTTGCCTGTACATCATCAGTTTGGTCTGCCACCAAATCAATAGGTGGTACCTTAGCTATGTAAACTGCTGTCAAGTCAATATTGGCTGTTGTTGGGTCACCCGTCCAAACGATGGTGCTGCCAGGTTTAAAGTTAAACTTGCGCACTACAGTTGCATAAGCAAGTGTATATGAACCCGAAGCTACGGTGTAGGTGCCGGTAAGGTTAACCTTGCCGCTTGGGTCAATACCACCTTGTAGGGCTGCTTCGCCTTTAATATGTACCACGTCGCCGTTACGTTCATCTATCACGATATTAAAATTGGCTGCTTTGCTAATTTTTACCACCATGTTAATGTCCATACCAGTAACTTCCGATTTTTTGAGAGAGTCCAGCCGTTTAGCCAGTAGCACCGAATCTGTTTTAGGCTCGTCCTGGTCAAAGAACTCCACCACTCCTTTCCTGTCTTCCACACTCGGGTCGTCAGTAGGCAACACAATGGTCAAATCCGTTTTATCGTTTACATCCAACTCACCATCAACAATTGGTTTGGCCATATCGCCACGCACCTTAATACGCGTATCAATAAACAGCTTGCCGTAGTATAATTTATTGTCGGCATGGGTTGAGTTCATCACCCTAAAATTCTTGGCGTTAATATCCAGCCCGAATTTAAAATCGGTATAGGTTGTGGTGTAAACAGCACCCGTTATCACGGCTTTGGCCCCGGTAGAATCTACCATGGTAAAATCGTTAAAATGGATCCCATCGTTGGTAAATGAGATACTCTCGTTCGGCATCTGGAAGTACGAGTTGAGCATCGAGACGTTAAAGCCAACCTGGTTAAACTTAACATCGCCCCTTATGGCCGGCGCATCCGTAGTCCCCGTTATTTTAAGCTGGCCCGAAATTGCACCCTTTGCCCCTCTTATAGCGCCAAATGTAAAGCCCTGGATGCTCTTCATATTCAGTGTCACAATATTGAGGTTCATATCAAACCTGGCTTGCGGGGCGGTATAATATACACCATCCAAATTCACTTCGTTGCCCTTACCAGTAATACTCACGTTGGCTGCGTAGGCGTCCGCTGTCTGGTTATTTACCTTGATGGCAACATTACCCACCGTATCCTGCCTGAAACTAAAATCAGTAAGGTTCATATTAGCCGTAAACTTAGGCGATTTCTGAAAGTCGCTCACTGTAGCATCACCATTTAATGTACCACCCACCAGTGTAGAATCCTGGCGTGCTATCTTGGCCAGATCCTCAATATGGAAATTGGTGAATTTAACATTGATCGGTGCGTTAAGCGTTTGCGGGTTACTGTTTACGCTTAATATCTGGCCGTTATTTGATATCGTAAAATCGCGGGCCAATATTCCTTTGGCGCCAAACTGCAATGCGTTGTTGGGGTTAACAGCCCATTGCATATAATCGAGCATTAAACCGTTTTGCAGGAAACTAAACTGGTAGCCACCAGCCAGGGCGCTGAATACACCCGCCAGTCTGAAACGCTCTTTTTTTGTAGCATCGCGCATTTGCACGTTAATATTCAATTTATTGTTTTGGGCATTGCCGGTAATGCTCGGATAAAGCAGATCTAGCGAGGTGCCCACCTTAATATCATCAAAGGTTAGGCTATAGTTAAGCGCATTATTGCTTGTATTAATATTGAGCTTACCATTGGTAATATCATTGGTACCATAAATTACTTTCGGTATGGTTCCGTTAACCAACAGATCACCGGTGGTACTGTTAAAATGTCCGTTAATTAATATCGGGTCCAATCGCTTTAAATCGGGCACTAACTGACCCACCATAGGTGTTTTTACAACATGGAGATCAAATGTAAACTGTTGTGGCGAATACTTCGGTTTGGCCTTCTGACTTACCATGCTGGTATTATAATATTTGTCGATATTATCCTGTAAAGCAGTGGCAATTTCGGTGAGTTTATATTTACCGCCGAGGTGCGCTGTTAGCATCGGGATCTTTAAACGCAGGCTGCTGCTATCGGCATTGGCGGTAGACACCAGGCTTATGGTATCCATCTTGATCCGCTGCCCTTTATTTACCAATACCATATCGGTAATTAAAGCCTTACCATTCAGATAATCCGGATCGGCGGTCGGGAAATTAGCAACCAGTTTACCGTGGAAGCGCATCTCATCCTTCACAAAATGCAGTTTTTGCAGGTTAATACTATCGATCATTAAATTGGCAACGATAGCTGGATATTTCTTATTCATATCAGCTTTAGCATCCAGGCTAAAGTTGATATTCGGATCTTTCATCCGGGCAGTTGCGGTATATTTACCATTTACAGCGCTGCCTTTGGCTACCAGGTTTTTATAGTTATAACCCTTTACCTGCGCACTTGCTACATTTGCATCAAACTGCAGGTTAAGGTGTTTAGGGTCTATACCACTACCTTTTACATTGGCGCTTAGCGTTAAATTACCCACCATTTGAGGTTGTTTGGTTAAGGCACCTGCATTAAGGTTATTTACTTTTACCTTGGCGGTATAAGCCAGGCGTTTCATATCATCTGCATTTTTGATATGGGCGTTGGCGTCAATAGCGCCGAGGCTCGAGCGAAGGGAAAGTTTGGTAGTAAGGTCTTTCATACTACCCTTCAGGTTACCTTTCAGGCTTAACCTTTCGGGGATGCTTAAACTGGCCGGAATCATCTTTTTATCAACCAGTTTATAGATATCGCGGCGGCTGGTAGTTATATCGGCAATAGTAACATCAAAGGTTGCTTTGGTCGGGTCTGTTTTACCATTTACAATCATGCCCTTCACCACGGCCGAAGCTTTGATATGTGTATCAGAAAGCCCGCGGACTTCCATATTGTTGATGTGCAAGTTATTGGCAGACCCTGCAATTTTACCATCGATACGAAACATCGCATTTGGTGAGCTCTTAAATGGCTCCATCGAACGCATGGTAGGCATCACCAATAAAATATCTTTAAGGCCAATGTGCGTACCATCTAAATTGGCATTGATACTTAGTTTACCCAGATCTTTGGTGATAGCATCGATAGATGGATAACCAACCTGTACATCTTTTTGCAATACAGAGTTAGGCGTTTGTATCAACAGATCTTTCAGGTACGAGTTTTTAGGTCCGTAGAAAAATGAAGTATGGAACTTCTGCAAGGCCAACCCGCTTTTATCACTGAAAGTAAACTCATTGATTCGGCCAGATGTACTATCGGCGCTGTAATTAATATTTTCAATATCCGTGTTGAGGTTGCGGATATCCATGTGCGCATAATCTAGCCCTTTGGCTAATGGCTTTTGCGCATCGTTATCAAACTTTACGTTATCGTTAGTGAAAGTGATCTTACCCACCAACGCCGTCCATGGTTTGGTTGATGTAGTCGGCGTCATCAGTGTATCTACTTTTTTAGCAGCCTTTACCACAGCCTTTTGCACACTTTCGGGTTTAGATAGTCGCAAAGCCGCATCAGTATTACTTAATTCAACCGATTTAATGTCGATTTTTTGTTTTATCAGATCGAGCTTATTAAACTCCACCAGAAATTTACCCAGGTCAACGCTGGTTTTCATCTCCTTGGTCATATAATATACTTTAACCCGGTTCACATCTATAGTGCCCAGATCGAGCTGCATATTCAATGGTTTGGTAGCGGTATCAACGGCCGCAGTTTGAGCAATTGACGAACCCGAAGGAGTTTGGATGATCCTGGCGTTTACATCCGACAGGTTAATTTTCGGGATGCTAAACTTCATTTTATCCATATCAAATGTTTTGATACGGGTATCGAAGTGACCCAGCAGAAACTTAATATCGTTGCCGGTGGTAAGGTCTTTATATTTAATGTTGATTTTATCGAGGATAACCTTATCCAGCGAAAACTTCATGGTAGAAGCGGTATCCGTAGGCTTTACTTCTTTCTTTTGTTCGCCGGCAAAGGCTTTGATAATGTAATCGAAGTTAAAAACGCTGTCTTTATTACGGCTTACGTTTGCAGTAATGCCATCGAGGTTAATTTCATTCACCTCCAGTTTATGATCCAGCAGTTTAAGCATGCTGATATCAACTTTTAATGACTTACCGGCTATAAGGGTATCCTTCTGCTGATCTTCAAAATATACATCCTGCAACACCAGCAATTTGGGCAGGCCTAGGGTGATATGGCCTATAGCGACTTTGGTATGTATTTTACCCTGTAAATAATTAACAGCCTTGTCTTTCGCGAAGTTTTGCACAGCCGGCACCTGTATCAATACAAATACAAGCAGTATCAGAAAAATAACACTCGCAATAATCCAAAGAATAGTTTTTATAGCAATTCGTCCAAATCGTTCCAATTTTAGTCTGTTTTCAAAGGGTGAAGATGATGTTACCGCCTATATTACAAATAGTGCCTAAAAGTTGTTTGTAATAACCACTCTAAACAGAAAAATTAATTATTACATTAATTTATTAATCAACTATATTGTAACAGCTATCATTAAAAAAGGCAAAGCCGCTTAGTGAAAACTAAACGGCTTTGCCTGATAAATAGGTGATTTGTAGAATCAGTTTTGAAACTAAACAGCGTCTGATAAGGAAGTAAATGTAAAGTCCCTAATCCGCATTGGCGGGATCATCATGTTGCTATCTGTACGCTGTGGGATACCCAGTTCGTCCAGGTTATTGAGCATAATTACCGGGCTTTCATTAAAACGGAAGTTTTTTACCGGGAACTTGATCTGGCCGTTTTCGATATAAAAAGTACCATCACGGGTTAAACCTGTGTAAAGCTGCGTCTGTGGATCAACCGCGCGGATGTACCATAAGCGGGTAACTAAAATACCGCGCTCGGTGCCTTTAATCAATTCTTCAAGCGTAGCTGTGCCCCCTTCCATAATTAAACCATCCGCCGGAGGTATCGATTTTACCCCTTTCTTTTCTGCCCAGTAACGGGAGTAGGAAAGATTTTTCACCTCACCTTTATCAATCCAAACTGTTTTCTCCAGAGGCCGACCGTCGCCAGCCCAGGTACTTGTTGGCATTTCGGCATACATCGGGTCCGAGTAAATGGTTACTTTATCATCTAACAGTTTTTCGCC
>CAHJXH010000005.1 GCA_903644075.1 Sphingobacteriaceae bacterium
TCGGGTATCGGGCCAAATACGGCAAGGATGATGCTCTCGTCCATTACGCCCGAGGAGATACAGGAGGCTATTGTGGCCGGCCATGTAGCAACCATCCAGCGTATAAAGGGTATCGGCCCAAAATCGGCCCAAAGGCTGATACTGGAGCTGCAGGATAAACTGAAAAAAGATGGACCAGGTACGCTGATAAACGTACCTGTAAATTATACGGTTAAAGATGAGGCACTAAGTGCGTTGATTATGCTGGGGTTTGCACGGAATATCGCCGAAAAAGTACTTGAAAGTGAAATTAGAAAACAAACTGGCAGCCTAAATGTGGAGCAGCTTATAAAAGCTGCGCTAAAAAATTTATAGATTTATAGAGGAATTTTTTTTGCTGAAGCTTGATTAAAAACCTTACGCTAAAAGTTGTAGTTATTTTTATTCTGATTGCTGCTTTTGGCGGCACCAGCTATACTTTTGCCCAGCAAACCCAGCCTGTAAATCCTAAAGATACTACCAGCAAAAGGCAGCAACAACCCGCAATTGCGCCTGCCCGCAGAAACGATTCGGTTACCGTTCAGCAATCTTTATATCCATTAGGTACACGCAACAGCCGCATGCTGCAGGGTGTGTTAGATCCAGATCCTCCGAACCTGGTACGCACCATTACATACGATGTTGCCACCAACCGCTATATTTTAATTGAAAAGGTTGGTAACTTGTATTACAGGGCTCCACAATACCTAACGTTTACACAATACCTCGATTTAATACAGCAGCAAAACCAGCGGCAGTATTTTCAGCAGTTGTCTGATAACTATGCTTATGCTTCACAGCAACCCGGTTTTATACCTCAAATAAATATTCATAACCAAACGTTCGAACAGATATTTGGCAGTTCGGTAATTGATATCCGCCCGCAGGGATCGGCCGAAATGATATTTGCGGGGCAGGTTAATAGTAACAACAACCCGCTGTATAATACCAAGCAACGCAGCGTGTTCAACTTCAACTTCGATCAAAAGATCCAGATGAATGTTACGGGTAATATTGGCGATAAACTAAAAATCACTACCAATTACAATACTGATGCGCAGTTTCAGTTCGATAACCAGATTAAGATCGATTACACCGGCCACCCCGATGAAATTATCCAAAAGATAGAACTCGGTACCGTAAGCATGCCACTAAACACCACGCTTATTAGTGGTACACAGGCATTATTCGGTTTAAAAACAAAACTCAAATTTGGCAAGCTCGATGTAACCAGTATTTTTTCGCAACAGCGTTCGCAAACAAAAACTATCACTATAACTAATGGTGCGCAGCAGGGTACGTTCAGGCTTACCCCGGCCGACTATGAGGCTAACAAGCACTACTTCCTAGCCCAGTATTTCAGGGATAATTACGATAAGGCGCTGGCCAATATCCCGCTTATCAGCACTAATATAAACATTACAAAAATTGAGGTTTGGACTACCAATCGTACCAGCACTACTACCGATTCGCGCGATATCATGGCTTTACTGGATCTGGGCGAAAACGCACCTTATAACAAAACAATAAGTGGCGGCGGATCTGGGTTACCGGCGGGTTTTTTAAGCAACAATTTTCCGCGTCAGTCTAACACACTGTTACAAACTATAAACGCTTTACCGGGTAACCCGAGGTATACAAGCTCGAGTGTAATTGCACAATATTTTCAGCCGAGCGGTTCTACAGATAACTACGCCAAGCTTACTTATGCCCGTAAGTTAACGGATAAAGAGTACACGCTGCACCCGCAATTGGGTTATATCTCGTTGAATTATCCGCTTAATAATGACGAGGTATTGGCTGTAGCCTACCGCTATACTTATAACGGCGTTGAATACCAGGTGGGTGAGTTTTCTACAGATATACCGGTAGACCCGGTTAACCCCAAAATGCTGTATGTAAAGTTATTGAAAAATACCTTGCTGAAAACTAACCTGCCAACCTGGAAACTGATGATGAAAAACATCTATTCGCTGGGTGCGTATCAAATCAGTCCGTCTAATTTTAAAATGCAGATTACGCGTTTGGACGAAAGTTCTGGTATTGAAAAACCGATTATGGATGAGGGTACCAAAACTAAGAGCAAGCTCTGGATCCAGCTCATGGACCTCGATAACCTGAATGCACAAAACGATAAGCAACCAGATGGGTATTTCGACTTTTTAGAAGGGATCACTATCGATTCGCAAAACGGGCGGCTGATGTTTCCTGTGGTCGAACCTTTTGGTTCTGATCTGGCCAAACAATTTGCACCGGGGGAAACAGATCTCATTAACAGGTATACGTATCAGCCGATATATGATTCCACAAAAACCATCGCGCAGCAGCTTTTCCCTAATTTAAATAGATATGTGATCAAAGGTACCTACTCATCGCAGGGTGGGTCGGAGTATCAGCTGAACGCATTGAACATCCCGCAGGGTTCGGTAGTGGTTACGGCCGGGAGCTTAAAACTAACCGAAGGAACTGATTTTAGTGTTGATTATAACAGTGGCCGGATACGTATCATTAACCAGGCATTGCTTTCATCGGGCCAGCCTATCAATGTGACTATCGAGAATAACGAACTTTTCGGTGTTCAGCAAAAATCATTATATGGCACCAGGTTAGATTATAAGATGAACAATAACCTGAGCTTGGGCGGTACTATTATGCACCTTACGGAACAACCCATAACGCAGAAAGAGATTGTTGGCCAGGAATCAATCTCCAATACTATTTGGGGGCTCGATGCTAATTACAGTTCGCAATCGCGTTTGCTTACCAGGTTGGTTAACAAAATACCGGGTATAAGTACTAAAGCCCCGTCATCAATTGCGTTCAATGGCGAGTTTGCCCAGCTACTGCCGGGCAACCCGAGCGCACTGAATTTCGCCGGCTCTAAAAAAGGGACTTCCTATCTGGACGATTTTGAAAACAGTACTTCTATTATCGATATTAAAAGCGCTACTGCCTGGCAAATTTCGGGCACGCCACAAATGTTTAAGGAGTCGCAAAACTTTAACGATCTGAGCTATGGTTACAACCGTGCCCAGCTTGCCTTCTATAATATCGACCCTATATTTTATACCAATACCAGTACGGTGCTTACCGGTAATACCCGTGCCGAGCTATCAAACCATTATGTGCGTGAGGTATTGGAGACTGAAGTATTCCCTTACAAGCAATCGGTAACCGGCCAGCCGCTTATTTTACCTACGCTGGATGTTGCCTTTTATCCAACTATCCGCGGTCCGTATAACTATAGCACAACCGGCATCAACAATAACGGTACGCTGCAAAACCCGCAGACCCGCTGGGGTGGTATGTTCCGCAAAATTGAAACCAACGACTTTGAGTCACTCAACGTAGCCTTTATCTCGTTTTGGGTGATGGACCCATTTATATATAAACCACACTCTGCGGGTGGTGATTTGTACTTTAACCTGGGTAGTATATCTGAAGATATTTTGCTGGATGGCCGCAAGAGTTTAGAAAATGGCTTGCCTGCTAACGGTGATCTGAGCACAGTAGATGAAACAGTGTGGGGACGTGTACCACGTTTACAACCGGTAATTAATGCTTTTGACAACGACCCTAATTCGCGGGCTTTACAAGATGTGGGTATAGACGGGATGAATGATGCGGACGAGCAAAAGAAATTTGCACCGTTTGTGCAACAGGTTAAAGGAGCTTTAAACGCAACTGCTGCTGCCGCCATTACTTCCGATCCATCGTCTGATGACTATGTGTATTACCGGGGCCCGCAGTTAGACCAAACAGGCGCGGGTATCTTGCAGCGTTATGCCAAGTACAACAATACAGAGGGCAACTCTAAAACGGCAGAGCAATCAAAAGCGGCGTTGGGTTTAGAAACATCGGCATCAACCTCGCTGCCCGATGGCGAGGATATTAACCGGGATAATGACATGAGCCAGGCTGATGAATATTTCCAGTACAAGGTTTCGATGCGCCCACAGGATTTATTAGTGGGAAATAATTTTATTACCGATAAAATAACTTCGCAGGTAAAGCTGGCTAATGGTAACACGCAATCGGTAACCTGGTATCAGTTCCGTATCCCGCTTAGTAGTTATGCTTCAAAAACCGGTAATATTGCAGATTTTAAAGCCATCCGTTTTGTGCGGATGTTTATGACCAACTTTGCCGATACAGCGGTATTGCGTTTTGCCAATTTGCAGTTTGAGCGTGGTGAATGGCGTAACTTTAATGCCGAAAATAACCCGGCAAATGTAATTGCCGATCCATCGATTGTTAACCCACCGCTCGATAATTCGAGCCTGGATGTGAGTGATGTAAATATTGAAGAAAACGGTTCGCGTACCCCAATACCTTACGTGGTACCACCGGGCATTACCCGCCAGCGCGATTATAATAACCTGCGTACCAATACGCAGTTAAATGAGCAGTCGTTATCGGTAACGGTTAATAACCTGCGCGATGGTTACTCGCGGGCAGCATTTAAAACGTTTTATAACGATTTGCGGTCATACAAAAACATTAACATGTTTATCCACGCAGAAGGTGCCAGCCTAAAGGATAATGATATTAGTGCATTTGTGCGTTTAGGTATAGATTATGTAGATAATTACTACGAATACGAAATTCCGCTGAAGGTAACGCTGCCCAACACAAGCGACCCTAATGCCATTTGGCCCGATGTTAACAGCCTTAACCTGCAGCTCTCCCTTTTAACAAATGCAAAACTTGCGCGTAACCATGCTTTGCTAAACGGTAAGCCATGGCCGCTCACGGTGCCGTATACCTTGGTTGATGGCGCCAATAAAATAACCATAAAAGGGCAGCCCGATTTAAGCCGTTTAACCACCGTTATGCTTGGTGTGCGCAACCCTTACAAAGGCAATAACACGGCCGATGATGGCATGGATAAAAGCGCCATTGTTTGGTTTGATGAGCTAAGGTTAACTGATTTTGATAACAACGGAGGCTGGGCAGCAACAGGCCGCTTTAACGCCAAGCTGGCTGATTTTGCCGATGTTACCATTGCCGGCAGCAAAAGCACCGTAGGTTTTGGTACCATAGATCAGGGTGTGAGCGATAGGAGCCGAAGCGATAATCAGGCTTATGATGTGGCCTCCAATATGGAGCTTGGTAAGTTTTTCCCGGATAAGAGCGGTATCCATATCCCAATGTTTGTGAACGTATCAACACAAACCAGTATGCCGCAGTATGACCCGGCACAGCCTGATATATTGCTGAAGACATCGCTCAACGCGGCAACTACACAACAAGAAAAGGATTCGATCAAAAACGCGGCTGAGGATTACACGATACGGAAGAGCATTAACTTTACCAACATCCACAAGGCAAAAACTACCCCTACGGCGCCTAATCATGTGTGGGATATAGAAAACTGGAATGCCACGTATTCATACAGCGAATACGAGCACCACGATTTTACCACGCAAAGCGATCTGGAGAAAACGTATAGGGTGGCGCTGGCGTATAATTATACCAATCAGCCTAAATATTATTCACCATTTGAAAAGATCATTAAGAATAATATGCTGGCGTTGTTCAGGGATATTAACTTTAGTATACTGCCGTCGAGGTTAAACTTCAGTATTGATTTCAATCGTTTTTATTCGGAGAATACTCTGCGTAACAATGATCCGAACAACTATATCCCGATACCAACCACCTTCAATAAAAACTTCCTGATTACCCGGGTATACGGTATTGGCTGGAACCTGACCAAGAACCTGCAGATGGATATCGACGCAACCAACTTATCGGTGGTAGATGAACCGGCAGGCCGCGTAAACGGATTAAAACGCGACACCCTTTGGGATAACTTGTTAAAATTGGGTCGCACCACCAACTATAACCACACCTTAAACTTTAACTATAACGTACCGTTTAACAAAATACCGGGGCTCGATTTCATTACCATGGTGGCGCGTTACAGCACCCACTTTAACTGGCAAAGCCAGCCCGAGTTTGCTTTAAACAGTTCGGCTTACGATGTGGGTAACAGCATCCAAAACTCGCGTACCATACAGCTTAACCCAACCTTAAACCTGGTTACGTTGTACAATAAATTTGGCTTTATCCGTAAATCTGGCAATAATCAGCAAGCCAAAGGCGGCGGCACGGTAGCCGATTTCTTTATTGGCGTTTTAACCAGTATCAAAAACATTAGTGGTAACTATACCCGTACGCAGGGTACGTTTTTACCGGGCTACTTGCCAAATTCAAATTTTGCCGGTCAGGATTTTAATTATAATGCACCGGGTATCGGCTTCCTGCTGGGTAGCCAGGCAGATTTACGGCCTAAGGCAATTGCCAACGGATGGGTATCAACAGATACCTTACAGAACCAGCTGTATGTAACCACACTGAACGAGGATATGCACTTCCGCAGTGTGATTGAACCATTTAAAGATTTGCGTATAGAGCTTACCGCCCTCAGAACACAAGACCGCAACTATCAAAGTAACTTTAAATACGACCCGATAAGCGCCAGTTTCCAAAATCAGAGCCCAATTACATCGGGAGATTATAGTATCTCTTTCATGTCAATTGCGTCGGCATTCTCAAAAGTGTCGGGAGTTGATAACACGTCGAAAACGTTCCAGAAAATGTTGGATGACCGGGCAATTATATCGCAGCGGTTAGGGCAAGCCAATCCAAACTCCAAAGGCCAGGTTGATGGTTATGCCGATGGTTACAGCGCCACGCAACAAAACGTATTGGTGCCGGCTTTCCTGGCAGCATACGGGGGTAAAAAGGCTTCGAACGTTAGCTTGAACGATTTCCCAACTATACCAATACCCAACTGGCAAATTACATACAATGGCTTAAGCCGCATACCTTTCTTCCAGGAGTTTTTTGAGTCGGTCGATTTGCGGCATGGATACCGTTCTACCTATACTATCAACAGCTATAATACGCTGTTGCAGTACAAAGAAGAGAATGGTGCATCTTATGCCCGCGATGCCAATAGCGACTTCCTGCCTTTTTACCAGTTTTCGCAGGTTACCATATTCGAGCAGTTTGTGCCTTTATTGGGTGTCGATTTCAGGTTCAAGAATAACGTAACTACAAACTTCGAATACAGGCAAAGCCGCACCCTGAGTTTGAGCTTGCTCAACAGTCAGCTGGCACAACAGAACGAGAAAATTTGGGTGTTTGGGTTTGGTTACCGTACCCGTAATTTCAGGTTCCCATTCGGTTGGTTTAGCGGCTTTAAGCTTAATAACGATTTAAACTTTAAGCTTGATGTAGCCGTGCGTGATAACATGACCCTGATATACCGTGCTGATATTGTGAGTGCCGAAATATCATCAGGCGCGAAGAATATCACCTATAGGCCATCTATCGATTATGCCATTAATCAGCGGTTTAACATGAGCCTCTTTTACGATAGTAATATTACCAAGCCTTATACCTCGCAGTCGTTTAATACAGCGTTCACTAACTTTGGTATCAACCTCAAATTATTGCTGCAATAAAAAAAAGCACCGCTGGTATAGCGATGCTTTTTGCATAAAAACTATTTTAAGTTTTACATCTTTTGCACGTTACCCGGGCCCACTTTGTGTTTGGTAACTACGGCATTGCCGCTATAATAAACATTACCGGTACCCACTAAGGTTGCGGTAAGTTCTTTATCGGCTTTAATGTATACATTGCCCGAACCGCTAACCGTAATGCCGGCTTTTTGCGTGCTGAATTCTTTGGCTTTAATTTGACCCGAACCACTGATAAATGCACTTACAGAGGCCGAAGTACCGGCAATCTCGATACTGCCCGATCCACTTACTTTAACGGTTAGTTCGCCGCTTACTTTGGCTGTTGGTACATTGATACTGCCCGAACCGCTTAAGCTGGCTTTAAAATCGCTGGCGGTAACGGTACCTTCAACAGAAGTATTGCCCGAACCGGTATTGATAACAGCCGAAAGCGTACGCACATAAACAATAACCTCTGCAGTTTTAGGATGGTATTCTTCACGTTTAAGGCTAAAAGAGGGTCTTTTGAAACGCACATTCAGCGTGCCGCCGTCAACAACGGTTTCCACCTTGTCAATATACTCTTTGTCGACGTTAAGTTTAGCGCCTTCTTTGTCGCCCAAAACTACTTTTACTTTAAAGGGGCCTGCTACGGATACACTGCTATAACCAGATACATCGCGTGTTTGTTGGGCAGTATCCTGGGCTTTTAATGTGGTTGCTATTACTAAAAGGGCAGCAAATAAACTAAGGGTGAATTTTTTCATAAATTGATATGGTAATATTTAAAAACAGACAAAAATGTCTAAACATTTTATTAGACGCACAATTTTTGTTTCGATTTGAAATTGAGGCGACATAACGATCTCTAAACAACAGTTGCCGGGTTATTTGGTTTGCCTACTTAAACGGTAGTAACCTTAAACTATTGCTGTAATAAAAAAGCATCGCTGTTAGCAGCGATGCTTCAAGGAGTATATGTAGATTTTAAACTTTAAGCTTAATCCATTTTTTGCACCGTGCCCGAGCCCACTTTATGGGTATTGGTTTGGGCATTGCCCGCATAATAAACACTGCCTGAACCTACCAGGTTGGCGGTTAATTGCTTATCGGCCTTTAAATAAACATTGCCCGAACCGGTGATAGTAACGGTAGCATCATTGGTGCTGAAACCTTTGGCTTTAATTTCGCCCGAGCCGCTGATCTGAGCATTTACAGAAGCTGATCCTCCGCTGATGTTGATACTGCCAGAGCCGCTGATTTTTGCAGTTAATTGATTACTTACTTTTAATGAAGGTGCATTAATTTCGCCCGAACCGCTTAAAATGGTTTTGAAATCATCGGCAGTAATTGCGCCGTCAACAGTGATAGAACCTGAGCCGCTATTTATTAATGACGAAAGTGATTTAGCAGTAATAGTAACATCGGCAGTGTGCAGATTGTAGCTTTGGCCCCAGTTTGAAGCTGATCTTTTGAAGCGGATGGCCAGGTTGCCGTTTTCAACCACGGTTTCTACCTTGTCAATATATTCGGCATCTATATTCAGTTTTACGCTTTCGGTATTCCCCATAATAATATGCACCCTGAAAGGGCCGGCCGATGAAACACCGGTAAAGCCGGATACACTGCGGGTTTGCTCAGACACTTCTTGTGCCGATACTTTTAAGGTGCTTGCCATTAATAGTACGGCAAATAAACCAAGGGCAAATTTTTTCATGATTCAATGTTTTATATAAGACGATCGATTTTTCTAAACGTTGCACACAAAACGATTTTTTTGACGAAAAGAATTTAGTCCAAAGGAGGGGCACTTACTGCCCAATAGAAGAGTTGTTTTTCAAGGAGGCCTTATATGCTTTCATGCGGCGCCTTTTCTCCCTTTTTTCTATACGGATCTGTTTCTTCTGCTTGCGCTCAATCACATTCTGCTTGTGTTCTTCTATGCGCGTCTTCATGTTTTGTTGCGATGCATCATCCAAACCAAAACTGGGTTTAATGCCGGCCAGCAGGGTATGCCACACCGTTTTAAAGAAAGGGAAATTGATAGGGCGCTGGTAGGTAACCTGTATGGACCGTGGTTGCTCGCCGTCGGTATCAGGGTTATTGTGTTTAATGATGAGTGCGTTGGCAAAGAACGAAGCAATGGTCATGTGCTTCATTTTAAGTTTGGTTGTATCAGCCTTTAGTAATTGCACTTTCAGGTCTTTGTATAACAAGGTAACATTCCCTGTAGCTACCTGGCTGTTGCCCTGCATATCAAAATCTAAACTATTGAGCCTGCCCGATGTAATAGCAACCGAGGCCAACGATTTTGAAGCAGAGTTAACTGCCGGTAAATTCATAGCGCCCAGCCGGCCTTTGTAGCTATAAGAGTGCAGCTTATCAGTAAGGTTAAAAACAAAATCAACATTCAAATTACCCCGGTTCATAAACTGGGTGTTGATGTTTATTTTGCAGATGTGATTTTTGGTGAGTGTTGCAGAGTCATTGGTTACATTGTACAAATAACCCCTCGTCCTGTCGAACCGTACAATACCCGCTCTTTTGGTTTTGCGGTTATATTCTTCATAACTGGCATCGATACTGCGCAGGCTGATGGTATCAATCTTAAGATCGGGTAAGCGAAAAATGGCTACGTTAGGGAAATTGCGCACTCCATTAAGTGTGTCGGCTTTTGGATCTTTGCGCGGGTTGCCGAATATATTGATCGATCCATTGGTCAGTATCAGATTAGAGCCGCTGATGGTGTGGTATTTATTATATACCTCGAAATCGAAATTATTAAGCTGCAACGAATCGAGATGCGATACAAAACGGTCTTTATAAGTATGCTCAAAAAACTCTTCGGGTGGCCGGGTTGCAATCAATGAGCAATCGTAAGCGTTAAGCTGCGATGTGCGGGTAGAAAACGTAACCTGTTTGGCTTTATATTTATACTGCCCATTGGCCGATTGCCCGCTGTAATTATTGAGCTCGGCATCCATTTCGCGGCAATATAAAAAGCGGTTTTTATCAAATTGCGTAGTCGAATCTATCAGCAGGTCAATCGCGCTTAAGTTCAAATCCTGCAGTACTGATACGGCAACTTTTGGCCCTTTATGGTTTTCGTAGCGCAGTTTTACATCATTTAGTACCACCTTACCGATGTGGATCATCTTTAACGATTTCGAGATCTGCTGGTACAGTGTACGCTTATCCTTAATCACCGTGTCTTTAGCATGGTTTAATTGATACGATACCTTTAACGTAGGAGCGCTCAGTACAATTTCGCCAATATCAAGTTTATGGTTAAAATAGAGATTGAAGGGGTGAATGTGTTTTAATACCAGCCTTTTTACATGCAGTTCATACAGGTTATTTGGGGCAAGGTGTGCTTTTTTGAGCGCGTTGTATACGTTGGTGTCGGGTTTTAAGGTGATGTTGTAGATAACAACCCGGCCTTCCAGAACGTGAAGTTGGGCATCATCAAAATTGGCCTGGTATAAATTATCTGTACTGTTGGCAACTGTGCTTTTTAATTTATCGGCCAGTATAGGCGACCAGTAATTATTAACCAGCATGGCGGCTATCAAAACCAAAATTGTAATGACGAGTAGCGAGAAAAATAAAACTCTATGCCAGGTGCACTTTAAAAACTTTAACGTCATTCAATTATTCGGGGTTATACTTCATCGGCCGGTTATGCGGAATTCTTTTTTGTTTTTAATGCTTTCGCGAATTTAATTTCGCGCCTCTTTAAACTTATGAAAGTTATACAGAATATTTAATACGCCAACAGTATAAACTATGTTTTATGTGATGATAACGTATTTGCTGTAAAAATTGATACATCCTTACACCTTAGCCATCCGAACAACCGTATAATCATCGTTTTGTTAAAAGCTGACAAACTGTCATTGTGTATTTGTTTTTTATGTATTTTTGCAAACATTTTAATTGAATAATACTGATGATGGATTTGGTACTTCCGGATAAAGCACATGACGAGAGCAGGCAGGGCGAAGCTTTAATGCTGGAAACTAAGGCTGATAAAAACGGACGTAAGCTATATATTGAGAGTTATGGCTGCGCCATGAATTTCTCCGACAGCGAGATTGTTGCATCTATTTTATTAGATAATGGTTTCGAAACCACTAACGACTATACAATTGCTGATGCAATCTTTATTAATACCTGCTCTATCCGCGAGAATGCAGAAGTTCGTGTGCGTAACCGCCTGAAAGAGTTTAAGGTTGCCAAGCAACGCAACCCGGGTATGGTTGTAGGTGTATTAGGCTGCATGGCCGAACGCCTGAAAGCGAAATTTTTAGAAGAAGAAAAACTGGTTGATTTAGTAGTAGGCCCCGATGCTTACCGCGACCTACCAAACCTGATTGAGCAGGCGGATGGCGGACAGCGTTCGGTTAACGTATTGCTATCGCGCGAGGAAACTTATGCAGATATCAATCCCGTAAGGTTAAATACCAACGGAATCAACGCCTTCGTATCCATTATGCGTGGCTGCGATAATATGTGCTCGTTTTGCGTGGTGCCATTTACCCGTGGCCGCGAACGTAGCCGCGACGCCATATCAATTGTAAAAGAATGTACCGATTTGTTTAACGAAGGCTACCGAGAGGTTACTTTGTTAGGGCAAAATGTGGATTCATATAAATGGACACCTCTCCCTGCCCTCTCCGAAGGAGAGGGTTCTGCTGAGCAGGTTTCTGAAAGCCTCCCCTTTGGGGAGGTTGGAGGGGTCGTCAACTTTGCCAACCTGCTAGAGATGGTAGCCCAAATCAACCCCGATCTTCGGGTTAGGTTTTCTACCTCGCACCCTAAAGATATTACCGATGAGGTGTTATATACCATGAAAAAGTATGATAACATCTGTAAGTATATTCACCTGCCGGTACAGTCGGGCAATACCCGCGTGCTGGATATTATGAACCGTACTTATACCCGTGAGTGGTATATGAACCGCATTGATGCCATTAGGCGAATTATGCCGGGTTGCGCCGTATCAACCGATGTGATTACAGGTTTTTGCACAGAAACGGAAGAAGAGCACGCTGAAACATTAAGCATGATGGATTACGTGAAGTACGATTTTGCTTACATGTTTATGTACTCTGAACGCCCCGGAACATTGGCTGCTAAACGTTATGCAGACGATATTCCCGAAGATGTTAAAGCACGTAGACTAAACGAAGTAATTGCTAAACAAAGAGAACACGCGCATTTACGCTTGTTAGCTAAAATAGGCACCGTACAAAAAGTATTGATCGAAGGCTACTCAAAAAAATCAGCCAACGACTACTGTGGACGAAGCGACGAAAACTCGATGGTAATTTTCCCGGTAGACGAACGCTACAAACCAGGTCAATATGTGAATGTGCTCGCAGAGAGATGTACAACGGCAACTTTAATGGGAGTAATTGTTGATTAAGTTAAATGGGTTGCTTGAGTTGATAGGTTTGCATAAAGCAACCTACTCACTACTCACTAAATCAACCACTCACTAATTCCAAACTATGGACGTTCAGGAGATAAAACAGCGCTTCGGTATCATTGGTAATTCGCCATTGTTAAACCGGGCAATAAATATAGCCAGCCAGGTGGCGCCAACCGATATATCAGTTTTGATAACCGGCGAGAGCGGCAGTGGTAAGGAAGCGTTTTCGCATATTATTCACCAACTGAGTCCGCGTAAGCATGGGCCGTTTATTGCGGTTAACTGCGGCGCTATCCCCGAGGGGACTATCGATTCAGAACTTTTCGGTCACGAAAAAGGCGCTTATACAGGTGCCATAGGTGAGCGTAAAGGCTATTTCGAAACCGTTAATGGCGGTACCATATTTTTGGATGAAATTGGCGAAATGCCTTTAGGCACCCAGGCCCGTTTGTTAAGGGTATTGGAATCGGGCCAGTTTATCCGCGTAGGTTCATCAAAAGTAGAGAAAACCAATGTGCGTGTTATTGCAGCAACTAATGTTGATGTGTATGATGCCGTAAAAGCAGGCAAGTTTCGTGAAGATCTTTACTATCGTTTAAATACAGTGCCATTACGCATCCCGCCATTGCGAGATCGTAAGGAAGATGTGTACCTGCTGTTCCGCAAATTTGCATCAGACTTTACCGATAAATACCGCACACCGGCTATGCAGCTGGATGAGGATGCACAACGCGTACTGGCCAATTACTCATGGCCGGGTAACGTTCGCCAATTGAAAAATATTGCCGAGCAGTTGGCCGTGCTGGAGAGCGACCACACTATTACAGGCCAAACCCTGCTAACCTACATCCCTAACGAAGGCCGCAACTCAAACCTGCCGATGCGGATAGATCAGCCTAAAGAAGATTTCTCTGAAAGGGACATCCTGTACAAAGTGCTGTTTGATATGAAACGCGATATGGTAGAGTTGAAAAAGCTGGTGGCCGAAATGATAGAACATGGCGGTGTATCACCAAACTTTGCCAATCATTCACAGGCTATTAGTCAGCTATACAGGGATATTGAAATACCCAACAGTCCTGATGCACAATTTACTTTACAACAGCCCGTTACTGTAAATAATAACGGTAATAATGTAAACAACAACGATGGATTTATAACTACCCATGCAGAAGAGGTTGAAGAATCGTTGTCATTGATTGAAAAAGAATCAGACCTTATCCGCAAGGCATTAAAAAAGCATAAAGGTAAACGTAAGCTGGCAGCCAACGAGTTGGGCATATCAGAGCGTACCCTGTACCGAAAAATTAAAGAATTAAATTTATAAGTATGTTCAAAAGAACGCTGTTCTCTGTTTTGGCTATCGTAGTGTTAAGTTGCATAAGCGATTCTTGTGCATATAGTTTAAATGGCGCATCTACGGCCGGTTTAAAAACCATTAATGTGGAGTTTTTTGAAAACAATGCGCCTTTTGTAGTAAACAACCTGAGCCAGAACTTTACCGAGGCTTTAAAAACCAGAATCCGTTCGCAAACCCGGTTAAGTGTAGTAAGGGGCGAGGCCAATGCAACCATGTCGGGCGCTATTGTAGGTTATAGCATTGCACCGGTATCTGTGCAGGCAACTAACACCAATTCGGCACCACCTATTGCAAGCGCCAGCCGTTTAACCATTACGGTGAATGTGAAGTATGTGAATGATGCGGATAAGAAAAACAATTTCGACCAGTCTTTTTCACAATTTGCTAATTTTACAGGTGATATAGGAACCCAGGAACAAGCTATTATAGCCACGATTTTACCAAAGCTAACCGAAGATATTTTTAACAAAGCCTTTGCCAATTGGTAGGCAATTAGTACTTTCATCACGTGGAGCAGCAGGTAAATGATCGAATGACGGAAGCCGTGTGGAATGTATTAGCCAATCCGGCTGATACCCAGCTGTATATTGATGAACTGAAAAATTTAATAAATCAGTACCCGCAAAGTAACTTGCTGCACACTTTAGCTGCAAGGGCAGGCAACGGGCAATTAATTAATAATGCCGCTGTTTATTTCAACGGGCAATCTTTATACCGTTTGGTTAACAACCAGGAGCCTTTGCCAACTGTAAAGGACCACCAGTTTGTTAATTTAGATACGGCAGTTTTTAACACTGCGCCGCAAGCAGTTCCGGCAGAAGAAGACAGCATCCCTCAATACAATTCAACCTTAGAAGATTTTACCCTGGCCGATGCCAACAGGCGCAAGCTCGGCAACGAAACAGATTGGGCCCCATTATCAGAACCAACGTTTGAGGAAATTGAGGAAGCACCGGTTATTATAACAGAACCACAAGCACCTGTAATTGATCAGGAGCAGGAGGATGTAATTGTCGAGGAAGAAACTCGAGTTGAATCAACAGAGGCGGAACCACGAGTACAGGAACCTGCAGCTCATGAAGTTGAACCAGTAACTGATAATCAACCGGAAGAAGAAACACTTGTTGAACAAGCCCCAACTTTAAGCGACTGGCAGCCGACAGAAGCCAATATTAACCCGCCTGCAGAACCTATCTATTATACCAATAATTATAGGGCAGAACCTGTATTAACAGAGGAGAAGCCTGCAGAAGCAACTCCGGTAACTGAAGAGCCAATTGTTAATCAGGAGCCAGAGGTTGTTCAGCAAGATCATGCTGATCAGCAAATAGCAGCACCTCAGGAAACAGAACCGGAAGAAGAAGTTTACGACGAGATTGTTGGTATTGATGATATTGAGATAGCGCCGATACATGTCGCAGAGCAGTCTATAGCGCCGGTTGAAACGATCGATTCGTATTACACCAGTTATACCGAAGAACCGAGGAAAGAAGTTGCCGTTGTAGAACCAAAAGAGGCAAAGCACGAGTTTAACCTGGAAGACCAAATTACCGAGAGCATTTACGCTACCGATTATTTTGCGTTTAAAGATGCCCTGGTAGAAGAGCCTTCGGCAGAAAATACACAACACTTATTAGAAGCTGAAACAGCGGATGCAGACGAGAAACAAACTATGGCCAAGTATCATGATGATAATTTGCCGTATTCGTTCTTGTGGTGGCTGGATAAAACCCGCCGCGAGCATTCTAATATGTATCAGCCTTATGCCAAGCCATCGGCGTTGCCTAATATTGATGATCTAACAGACGATAAAACAAGTTTAGAACTATCGCTTCCTGATCCAAAACAAAAGGAAGAAGCGATTATAGAACGCTTTATACAGGCCGAGCCACAAATTAAACCGCCTAGCGGCGATAAATTGGATAACGAAAACAAAGCACGTTACAGTGCCGAGGATAGTGACGAGCTGGTAACCGAAACGCTGGCCCGCATTTATACCGACCAGATGCTTTACCACAAAGCTATAGCAACTTATAAAAAGTTAATGTTGAGATATCCGGAAAAAAGTAGTTACTTTGCAGGTCAGATTGAGATTTTAGAAAACAAAACAAACTAATTATAAAATGTATTTTATTTTAATTATTGTAGCCATTATCGTATGTATCCTTTTAGGATTTATCGTATTGATCCAAAACCCTAAGGGAGGTGGCTTATCTTCAAACTTTTCGTCATCGTCGCAATTAATGGGCGTGCAAAAAACAGGTGATATACTTGAAAAAGGTACCTGGGTATTAGCCATTACTTTAATGGTATTATCATTAGCCATTAACGTCGCTGTAAAAAGCAGCTCGGTTAAAGCTGGTGGTAACAATGAGTACCAAAACCAAATTGAAAGAGCTTCAAAACCAACAGCACCGGTTGCCGCACCTCCGCTTACATCGCCAGCGCCAATCAAAAAATAAGCTGAACAAATATTGATATTAAAAGGCCTGCGATTTATCGCGGGCCTTTTTTCGTTAGTAGGGCTTTGTGCTTGTAAGTCTGATCTGCCTAAATTTATACCCCTTATGAGCATTTCTGCAAGGAGCACTGGCAGTAGTTTCCCCTTAAAAGGGGAACGCAATGATATTGCTAACATCAGCAACGTTAATAAGGGGTAGAACGTTTATAATTAACGAGGTGCGAGCGCGGGCCTTTTTTCGTAGTACGTAACCTGACAGGCTGGCATTGTCATGTTTGTGTAAGATGACGGTTGTGTAAAGGCTATATTAAAAGTATGACAATTGTACAGCCGCTTATGCCAAATTTTAACAAATGGTTTACTTGGCATAATTGATGTTGAATAAGGGTAATCAAGAACTAAAAATTATAATTATATAAAATTATGTCGATAAACATTAAACCTATTGCTGGCACAGCAAACAGAGTAGTGATTGAAGCTGCTGCCGCTGAAGAAAAAACTGCATCGGGTATCATTATTCCTGACACTGCCAAAGAGAAACCGCAGAAAGGAACAGTAATATCAGTATCTGACGAAGACGGTGATGGTAAAAAACCAACAGTAAAAGCAGGCGATACTGTTTTATATGGCAAATATGCAGGTACAGAAATTACTTTCGAAGGTAAAGAATACCTGATCATGCGCGAATCTGATATTTACGCGGTACTATAATTTTAGATATGAGATGTGAGATATGAGATAATAGATTTTTCTCAGAATCACATCACACATTAACAAACCAATAGAAAACATTATTATTTGAGGTTTAAAGGTGAGCTTAATCTCACATCTTAAATCTCAATATTCAAATCTCCAAAAGAAAATGGCAAAACAAGTTAAATACAACGTGGAAGCACGTGACGCCCTGAAACGTGGTGTTGATATCTTAGCTAATGCGGTTAAGGTAACTTTAGGTCCAAAAGGACGTAACGTAATTATTGATAAAAAATTCGGTTCACCAATTATCACTAAAGATGGCGTTACTGTTGCTAAAGAAATCGAACTGAAAGATGCTTTAGAAAACATGGGCGCGCAAATGGTTAAAGAAGTTGCATCAAAAACTGCTGATATTGCAGGTGATGGTACTACTACTGCTACCGTTTTAGCACAAGCTATTGTAACTGCAGGCGTTAAAAACGTAGCAGCCGGTGCAAACCCAATGGATTTAAAACGTGGTATTGATAAAGCTGTTGCTGCGGTTGTTAAAAACCTGCAAGAGCAATCTCAAACTGTTGGCGAAGACAACAATAAAATTAAACAAGTTGCATCTATCTCTGCAAACAACGACGAAATTATCGGTACGTTGATTGCTGATGCAATGGCTAAAGTTGGTAAAGACGGTGTAATTACTGTTGAAGAAGCAAAAGGTACTGAAACTGAAGTTAGAACTGTAGAAGGTATGCAGTTTGACCGTGGTTACCTTTCTCCTTACTTTGTAACCAATGCTGACAAAATGGAAGCAGAATTGGAAAACCCTTACATCCTGATCTACGATAAAAAGATCTCTTCGATGAAAGAGTTACTGCCAATTTTGGAAAAACAAGTACAAACTGGTCGTCCATTGTTAATTATTGCTGAAGATTTAGACGGTGAAGCATTAGCTACTTTGGTAGTTAACAAAATCCGTGGTTCACTGAAAGTTGCTGCTGTTAAAGCACCAGGCTTCGGCGACCGTCGTAAAGCAATGTTAGAAGATATCGCTATCCTGACTGGTGGTACTGTAATTTCTGAAGAAAGAGGTTACAAATTAGAAAACGCTGATCTTTCTTACTTAGGTACTGCAGAGAAAATCGTTATCGACAAAGACAACACTACTGTAATTAATGGCGCTGGTAACTCAGAAGACATTAAATCTCGCGTAGGCCAGATCAAAGCTCAAATTGAGACTACTACATCTGATTACGATAAAGAAAAATTACAAGAGCGTTTAGCTAAATTATCAGGTGGTGTGGCTGTACTTTATGTAGGTGCTGCTACCGAAGTTGAAATGAAAGAGAAAAAAGACCGTGTTGATGATGCATTACACGCTACACGTGCCGCTGTTGAAGAAGGTATCGTAGCTGGTGGTGGTGTTGCTTTCATCCGCGCTGTTGCCTCTATCATTGACCTGAAAGGCGATAACGAAGACGAGAACACTGGTATCCAGATCATCCGTCGTGCTATCGAAGAGCCACTTCGTCAAATTTGCGAAAACGCAGGTATCGAAGGTTCTATCGTAGTTCAAAAAGTAAAAGAAGGTACTGGTGACTTTGGTTACAACGCACGTACTGATAAATATGAGAACTTAATTGGTGCCGGTGTTATCGACCCAACTAAAGTATCTCGCGTAGCTTTAGAGAACGCAGCTTCAATCGCAGCTATGTTGTTAACAACAGAGTGTGTATTGGCTGATGATCCGGAAGATGCTCAAGTTGGCGCAGGTGGCCCACCAATGGGCGGCATGGGCGGCATGATGTAATCATCCCTCAAACTAATATATAGAGCCTTGTCTGTGTTATGCAGACAAGGCTCTCTTGTTTTATAATGCTTTCTTGCAAATATATTTAAGCTTAATATGTTGATTGTTTGGGTATTAAATATCAAATTTATGTTGTCTTAATATTAAGATACTTATATTGAGATATTAAACCTGCCGACATGAGTTTCTTCAAGAAAATAGCGCCAGCCATTACCTTGATGGCAATGGCACCTCTGTTAACCGAAGTTTTGCCGGGCGCAACGCGCTTTAGCTCCATATTTGTTTTTCCTATAGAAATGTGTGTTTGGGGTGGTTGCTGCTTACTCATCAGGGCAGCGATACGCAAATGGGAGTTGGGTTGGGTAAATATGCTGTTGCTGGCTATCGCGCTGTCAATTGCCGAAGAATATTTAATTCAGCAAACCTCATTGGCTCCTATGGTCATCAGGTTAAAGAGTGTTACCTACGCCCGCAGTTTCGGTGTAAACTATGTTTACTTTTTGTGGGCAATGATATATGAACCTGTATTTGTAGTCTTTCTGCCGGTTTATTTAGTCGAACTCATTTTCCCTGAACGTAAGCATGAAACCTGGCTAAGCAAAGCGGGCTTAATTGTGGTTTGTATCTTCTTTGTTTTAGGCGCTTATCTCGCCTGGTTTTCGTGGACGCAAATTGCCCGGCCGAAGGTGTTCCATGTTCCGGCATTTAGTCCGCCAATGGCAGCTATAATTATTGCCGTTGTGGCTATCGCAATTTTAATATTCACATCGCTGGGCCTGCTTAAAAATAAACAAACTAACCCGGCTCCTTTAAAGCCATGGAATCCTTGGGTACTTGGTATTGCCGGTGCGCTGTGGGCAACCATTTTATATGGCATCGTGGTATTGGCATTTGGCCAGTTTCCAGACTTTCCGTCTTTAGCGGCTTTATGTATCGGGGTATTGTTAATTATAGTAGCCTTGGTATTGATACCTCGTTTTGCCGATGACCTACGCTGGCAAAGCAAGCATGTGTATGGGCTGATCTATGGCACCATCACCGGGTCGATGCTCGTGGGTTTTATCGGTTTCTGGGGCACGCCCAATGCCGATCTGTATTTTAAGATCATTGTAAACATTATCGCCGTAGTGTGGATGATCCCGCTAGGTTTAAACGTAAAGCGCAGATTCACTGTATAGTACAGTTGTGTGTTTTAGCGTACAAGTTTTAGGAATGTCCAAAAAACAATACTTGCGGTTTGGGTAGTAACAGGACGTAAATAGTCAATTTTTTGTCACTGTGTTAAAATAACATGCGGTAATTGTCATCATTGTAATTATTTAAGGGTTTTTAAGCTGATGGTATAATCAAGGCATAAGCTTTGCATATTACTGAGTATTATGAAAAGTATTATCAACAACCGTCGTTACTTACAAACCAGAATATTTGAATGGGTTATATTCAAAGGTCCTGAAGTTTTGGTTAGTTTGATTTCATAAAATTCTTAAATTCGTGTCCATAAAACTATGGACATACATATCATCTACAATAAGGTATTTAATTGGCTGCTTAACAACGGCCCCAAGTTACTGTTCGGCATCTTTGTTTTCTTTGTCGGACTATGGATCATCAGAATCCTCCGCAACTCGCTAAAAAACCGGATGAGCCAAAAGCAGGTTCATTCCTCATTACAGCCATTCTTTCTAAGTCTATCCATTACTTCGCTCTATTTCCTGCTCATCATCTTCGTAATGGAGATCATTGGTATCGAGCTTACCATATTTACCACCGTTATTGGTGCAGCTACAGTTGCAGCAGGTTTGGCCTTATCGGGTACCTTACAAAATTTTGCAGGTGGGATTCTGATTTTACTCCTTAAGCCATTCGACCTCGACGATTATATTATGGCGCAGGGCCAGGAAGGTACAGTTACTTCAATCCAGATCTTTTATACCGTAGTATTAACCGGTGATCATAAAACCGTAATTATCCCCAACGGTAAATTGTTTAACGAGGTAATAGTAAACGTTACCCGCGAAGGTAAAAGACGTTTAGATATTGAAATTAAACTGGGTTACGCCGCCGATAGCGAACAGGTGAAAGAGATTATAAAAAAAGCCGTATCAGAAACGGCAGGCATGTTAAAATCGCCCGTTGCCAGGGTAGGTATTATTGCGTTGGAGATTGACGGGATCAGGTACACCATCCAGTCATGGATTGAGCCTAAAGATTATGTTGACGCGAAGATTAGTTTGCAGGAACGGATCATCAAAGATCTGAGGGCCGGAGGAATCAAGCTTCCGGGAATGTAACTGTTTTGTTCGCGCTTAAAAACAAGTATCCCTTCTAAAACTTCCATATCTTTGTATTGATGCAAAAAGAACAGATCTCTGTATTCAATATGTTTAAAATTGGTATTGGGCCGTCCAGCTCGCATACCTTGGGCCCGTGGCGTGCTGCACAGCAATTTGTTGCTTTGCTGCAAGAGCGTGGGGTGATTGAATTGGTAGTACAGGTTAAAGTTTTGCTGTACGGTTCGCTGGCTAAAACCGGCAAAGGCCACGGTACAGATATTGCCATTCTTTTAGGCTTAAGTGGCGATGACCCCGTAACATTTGATGTAACACAGATCAACCCCAAGGTTGATAAAATAAAGCGCGACCATCAGTTAATATTAGGTAACCAACATCAGGTAAGTTTTTACTTTGATGATGATATGATGTTCCTGTTTTACGAGAGCTTGCCCTTTCACCCTAACGCAGTAACCTTACAGGCTTTTCTGAGTGATGGTAAAGCGGTATCAGAAACCTATTACTCCATAGGTGGTGGTTTTGTGGTGAAAGAGAACGAAACTCACGATGCCACAAATGAAGTTGATCTGCCTTTCCCTATCGATACAGCCGGCGACTTATTGCACTGGTGCCGCAAAACTGGACTGAAGATTTCGGAAGTGGTAATGGAGAACGAACTCGCCTGGAGAAGTGAGGACGAAGCCAGGTCAAAAACCCTAGATATTTTTAATACCATAAAAGAGTGTATTTACCGCGGCTGCCATACCACCGGTTACTTACCGGGGGGACTAAACGTGGCAAGGCGTGCGGCAGCGCTTAATAAAAGGCTGATCGGCAACCGTGCCTACAGCAATTTCGATGAGTGGGTTGCCGCTATCCGCGAAACTGGCGATAGCTTTAAAAATATATTAGATTGGGTAAGCTGTTTTGCACTGGCTGTAAACGAAGAAAATGCTTCGTTTGGCCGTGTGGTTACAGCACCTACCAATGGTGCTGCAGGAGTTATCCCGGCGGTGCTGCAATACTACTTGGTTTTTTGCGAAGGTTATACCGATGCCAAAATCATCCAGTTTATGTTTACAGCTTCGGAGATTGGGAGTATCTTTAAAAAGGGAGCAACTATATCAGCGGCTATGGGCGGTTGTCAGGCCGAGATTGGTGTATCGTCAGCCATGGCAGCAGCAGCGCTCACCGAGTGTTTAGGCGGCTCACAGCGACAAGCCATGATGGCGGCAGAGATTGCCATGGAGCATCACTTAGGCCTAACCTGCGACCCGATAGGGGGCCTGGTGCAAGTGCCCTGCATCGAACGTAATACTATGGGTGCTATTAAAGCCATCACAGCATCGCAACTGGCTCTACAAACCAATCCTGACAATGCCAAAGTAAGCCTCGACGCCGTAGTAAAAACGATGTGGCAAACCGCGCAGGATATGAACTCGAAATACAAAGAAACTTCGGACGGCGGTTTGGCTATCAATATCCCGCTGAGTTTGCCGGAGTGTTAATGAGCCGTGGTGCAAAATGATTTGTGTACATTTAATAAACCAAATTATTTAAACCATGAAACTTAAAGCAATTTTACTATCCGCGGCTATTGTATTAACTGTTTTTGCATCAAATGCACAAAAAAGATCGTCAGGAAGCTCAAGAGTAACATCTCCCAGAATGGCAAAGACGGCCTCTTCTACATTGAGAGATCCAAGTGCTTCTAAAAGAGAAAAAAGCCTTGCCGGCTCAACTTTATCTCAATCCAAAGGAAAGAAAAATTAATAAGCAACCTTGATTCGTCTAAGATTTGAAGTCTTAGACGAATCAATTTGTTAATATTTAGCAGTTAAACTCGGGGTTACTTGCTTAATCAATTCTTTAACCCACAGGCTATACATGAGGGCTGAGGGGTGGAGGTCATCGCTGACCAGCATGGTAGGATCATTGGCAGCCATGCGGGAAATGGCGGTTATATCTAAATAATTAACGCCTGCTTTGCCACTTTCGCCTTCATTTACGGCGTTGTAAACATCAACCTGCTGTTTTACCAGGTCTTTATTACCGCTGGCCACAAAAGGTGTTACCGAATAATCTGGAATGGATACTACAAACACCCGGTTCTTATACCCGCCTGCCAGCAAAATAGCTGTATTAACCAGTTGCGAAAAATCGCTCCGGTAGGTATCAGGATCATATTTTTGATACTGGTTATTTACACCGATTAGTAAAGTAACGATAGTGAATTTCTGCTTTAAAGCCGCTGCTGCAATAGCATCGCTTAATTGGCCGGTTGTCCATCCGGTACGGGCTATAAGCATGGGGTCGGCAACAATATAATTGTTAAGCCTCAACAAAGACGCTAACTGATAAGGGAAAGTTTGACTAAGCGACACACCCTGTCCAAATGTATACGAGTCGCCCAGGGCCAGGTAAGTGATGGTATCGGTAGCTGTAACCGCAGGCGCTAAAACCGGCGTTGTAACAATGGGTTGCGGTGACGATTTATAACTATTCATTGGTTGTTTGCTGCAACCGGTAACGGTTGTTAATGCAATTAATAAGCTCCCTAATATTTTCATCCCACAATCTCCATATCAAATAATACGGAAATATGGTGTGTAAGGATTTTTTTAACTTCTTCAATATTAACTTCGGTGCCAAGTTCGTGTTGCATAGAGGCCACCGCTTTATCATCTATACCACAGGGAACTATGTTTTTAAAATAGTCAAGGTTGGTATTAACGTTTAACGACAAGCCATGCATGGTTACCCAGCGGCTGCAGCGTACGCCCATGGCACAAATTTTACGTGCGTTCTCGTTATCGGCATCTAACCAAACGCCGGTGTAGCCCGGGTAGCGCCCGGCTTTAATCCCAAACTCGGCCAGTGTGTTAATCACAGCTTCTTCCAGCGTGCGCAGGTACAGGTGTATGTCGGTAAAAAAGTTATCGAGATCTAATATTGGATAACCCACCAGTTGACCCGGGCCATGATAGGTAATATCGCCTCCGCGGTTTACAGGATAGTAAACAGCGTGCTTATCTTCCAAGCCTTTTTCGTCTAACAATAAATTTTCTGCCTTGCCGCTTTTGCCTAGTGTGTACACATGCGGGTGCTCACAAAATATCAGATGGTTTTTGGCGGCAATATTATCCTGCGCATCTTCCCCGGCAACCTGCATATTACGGATGGCGATCTTGGTATTCACGGTGTCGGCAAAAATGGCTTCCTGCTTGTCCCACGCTTCTTTGTAGTCAATCAGTCCCCAGTCGTGGTATATTACCTGTTTGTTTTTCATTGTTATCCTTTTACGTAACCTACCATATAATCTTCGTACTGCATGTAATGCACCTGGTAGGGTATATTCACCTCACCCTTTAATAACTGTGCCGAAACTGTGCCTTCTGTATTGTATGAGAATGGTTCGAGCGTAATATTATCAGCAAACGAAACCTCTTTTTGTCCGTAGCATTTGTACACCGCTTCTTTGGCACACCAGCAAACATATAGCTGCTGTATTTTATGGGCGGGGTCTAAAAACGCCATTTCTTCGGGTCGCGTAAACTTATGGGCAATGCGCTCTACCTTTTCTTTCACCTGCTCAATATCAATACCCACGGGTTTGCTTTTGCTTACCATTACGGCAGCATAATCAAAAGAGTGGCTTAGCGAAATATGGTAGGGGATGTTTACCAGGTAAGGCTTGCCGTGTGCGTCAACCTGCGCGTCAATATACTCGTCGGTCTTAAGCATTTTGCGCAGTAATACCCGCGTACCAAGCCAGTGAAGGTTTCTTTTTCCCTTGCTTAGTTTTTCATAATAAGCTTTCTCTATATCATTGAGCTGAAGCTGATTGTAAAGTTCATCGGCTTCCTCTTCAATTTTCCAGAGCGCAAATTCAGTATCCGGGTCCACCTGCTGGCGGTACGCTATAGCCATAAAAGTAAAATTGCAAAATCGATGGCAAACTTATGTCAAATAATTATAAATTAGTACGCTAACCACGGGCTAATATATGATTTTATCGGACAAGCGCATTTTAGAGGAAATTGAGAAAGGACATATCATAATTGAACCCTTTTACCGGGAAAATCTGGGAACCAATTCATACGACGTACACCTGGGCAAACACCTGGCCACTTACAAAAGCCGTGTGCTTGACGCTAAATTGCATAACGAGATAGATCATTTCGAAATACCTAAAGAAGGTTTTGTATTGCAGCCCAATACGCTTTATTTAGGCGTAACTGTTGAATATACAGAAACCCATAAGCATGTGCCTTTTCTGGAAGGAAAATCGAGCACGGGCCGTTTGGGGATTGATATACACGCCACAGCCGGTAAAGGCGATGTGGGTTTTTGCAATACCTGGACGCTGGAGATTTCATCAACCCAGCCCGTACGTATTTATGCCGGGATGCCCATTGGCCAGCTTATTTATTTTGTGGTAGAAGGAGAGATTGAAACCCTTTATAATACAAAGGGTAATGCCAAATATAACAACCCAACAACCCGCCCTGTTGAAAGTATGATGTGGAAGAACCAGTTTTAGTGATGTAGCGAAGAAACATTCATAGTGCCGGGCACGTAAACCATTTACCTATGTTCCTGAAAAAATTACCCCTATTGTTACTGGCATGCTTAATGTCGGTAGCGCTTTTTGGTTTCATAAAAGCAGATGACGACCCTATTAAAAAGGCCGCCACCCAGTTAGATAAATGGCTGAGCGATTACCCGCAGGAAAAAGTATACCTGCATTTCGATAAGCCTTACTATTCTGTTGGCGACGATATTTGGTTTAAAGCTTACGTTACCGTTGGCCCCAAGCACCAGCTATCGGCATTAAGCGGTGCACTGAATGTGGAGTTGATAGATGACCGCGATTCCGTTAAACAATCTATTAAAATAAAACTAAATGCCGGTTTGGGCCATGGCGATTTTGCCTTGTCTGATACCCTTGCTGCGGGCAGTTACCGCATACGTGCCTATACCAACTGGATGCGTAATGCCGGCCCCGATTATTTCTTCGATAAAACCATCCAGATTGGTAATGCCATCAATAATACTGTTTTCACCAAAACCAATTATACCTACAGCACACAAAATGGGCAGCAGGTTACTAGTGCTGTAATTAATTATGCCGATTTAAGCGGAAGTCCCTACGCTAATAAAGAGGTAAGCTACCAGGTACAACTTAACAACAAAGATGTATCAAAGGGCAAAGGCATAACTGATGCTAAAGGAGACTTACATGTTTCTTTCACCAACACGCAAAAACTACCCTTAAAGCAAGGAAGCATTATAACCAAAATAAAGGTTCAGGATAAAGTAACCTTAACTACCGTGGTGCCGGTAAAGGCATTATCGGCTAAAGTTAATGTGCAGTTTTTCCCCGAGAGTGGTAATTTGATAAATGGGCTTCCGTCTAAAGTAGCCTTCAAAGCAGTTGGCGATGATGGCCTGGGTAAAGTGATAAGCGGAACAGTTACGGATTATGATAACCAGGAAGTTACCAAAATAACCACCCAGCATTTAGGCATGGGCCAATTTATATTAGTACCCGAAGCCGGTAAAACTTACAAAGCCCAGCTTACATATGAGGACGGTTCGCAAAGTACAGTGGCCTTGCCTAAAGCGTTAGACCAGGGTTATGTGATAACCCTTAATACTAATTTACCCAATGACCCAGACCATATTGCATTGAGGATTACAGCTAGCCCGGCATTGGCAGGGAGCGACATAAACCTGGTTGCACAAAGCGGTGGCAGTATTTGCTTTGCCGCTAAAAATAAAATAGCAAACGGGATGCTATCATCTAAAATAGCTAAAGACCGTTTCCCGACCGGCATAGTACAATTTACTTTATTTAATGCAGCCGGCGAAGCGATTAACGAGCGCCTTATTTTTGTAAACAGGGCCGATGGTTTAAAGATTGATCTTACATCGCCACAGCAAACTTATGGCCAGCGCGAGAAAGTAAAATTCCAAATTACAGCCAACGGGCCTGATGATAAGCCGGTAATATCCAGTTTATCTGCCTCGGTAATTGATGAAACCAAGGTGCCGTTTGATGAATCGGATGAGACGACAATTCTGTCGAGCATGTTGTTAAGCTCGGATATTAAAGGATATATCGAAAAGCCGAATTACTATTTTTCCCATACCGATAAGCAGGCGCAGGATGACCTGGACTTGCTTATGCTTACCCAAGGCTACCGCCGGTTTGAGTGGAAACAAATAATGGCCGATACCTTTACGCCACCGGTTTACCAGCCCGAGCCTACGTTACAAGTTTCGGGCAGGGTGCATACCTCTAATAATAAACCCGTTGTTGGTGGCAAGGTTACACTGTTTACTACCGCCGGAGGCGTATTTATTTTAGATACACTTACTGATGCAAACGGCCGCTTTGCATTTAAAAATCTCGATTTTAAGGATAGCATCAGGTTTATAGTACAGGCACGTACTGCAAAGGATAAAAAGTACGTGGATATAGACTTGGATAACATAGGCCGCCAGCAGGTAACACCAAATGTTAACGCGCCGGATATCGACGTTAACATCAATAATACCATGCTGCCATATCTGCAAAGCAGCAAACTTTACTATCAGCAACAAATGAAAACCGGTGTAGGTAACCATAATATTATGCTGAAAGAGGTGGTTATCAGGGAAACCCGGAAGCCTGTAGTCGAAAACTCATCGAACTTAAACGGCCCCGGAAATGCCAACCAAATAATTAAAGGCGAAGAGATTGCCAAAATGGGTTGCCCCGATATTACGTTTTGTTTACAGGGTAGGATTCTGGGCGTGACATTTCGTAATGGCATAGCTTACTCTACCCGCAGCCCCGGTACGCCTATGCAAATCATTGTGGATGGCGCATATGTAGAGGATGATTTTCTGTCATCACTTAATGCCAATGATATTGGCAGTGTTGAAGTACTGAGAGGTATAGAATATACCAGTATCTATGGTACCCGAGGTGGCGGCGGCGTATTGGTAATTAACACCAAACGCGGTAACGAGGTAGGCGATGATAGTTATCAGCGCTATACACCGGGCCTGATCAGGTATTCGCCTAAAGGGTTTCATAATGTGCGTAGCTTTTACTCGCCGCAATACGATGATCCTAAAACTAATGCCGCACTGGCCGATTTACGCAGTACCATTTACTGGAACCCTACTGTAGTAACCGATAAAGACGGGAAAACTGATATAGAATTTTTTAATGCAGGCAGTAAAGGTACTTACAGGCTTGTATTGGAAGGTATTGATACCGACGGGCACATAGGCCGCCACGTATACCGTTATAAAGTAGAATAATGCTTGTTTAACTAATTAAGATATGGATTTTGTTTTACAACAAAATTCATATCTTAACATTTTATTACAATAACCTAAACCTATGCTTCTTAATAAAAAAGCTGTTTTACTACTGGTGTATCTATTGCCCTTAACTGTATTGGGCGCTAATAAATTTCAGGAAGATCCTATTAAAAAAGCAGCCACCCAATTAGAAAAATGGCTGGCTGATTATCCGCAAGAGAAAGTATACCTGCATTTTGATAAGCCTTATTATACCGCTGGTGATGATATTTGGTTCAAAGCATACGTAACAGCAGGGCCTCAGCGCAGGTTATCTGCTTTAAGCGGGGCATTAAATATAGAATTGATAGATGACAGGGATTCGGTTAAGCAAGCTATTAAAATCCCCCTTACAGCAGGTCTCGGTCATGGCGATTTTGCTTTGTCTGATACGCTTGCTGCCGGCAGCTACCGTATACGTGCTTATACCAATTGGATGCGAAATGCCGGCCCGGGTTACTTCTTCGATAAAACCATCCAAATAGGCAATGTGACTAAAAAAACGGTGCTTACCAAAACAAACTATACTTACACAAATCAGGGCGGTAAGCCTGTTATTAACGCATCGGTAAATTACACTGATTTGGCAGGTGCCCCTTACACCAATAAGGAAGTAAGTTACCAGGTGCAGCTAAACAATAAAGATGTATCGAGAGGCAAAGTAATAACTGATGACAAAGGCGATCTGCGTATCGCTTTCACCAATCCCTTACAGGTTGCGATAACGCAGGGTGCCATTACTACCAAAATAAAAATTGAGGAAAAAACCACTGCAATTAATGTAATACCAATTAAAGCTGTATCTGCTAAAGTTAATGTGCAGTTTTTTCCGGAAGGCGGTAATTTAATTGAGGGATTACCTTCTAAGGTGGCCTTTAAAGCGCTGGGTAACGACGGCCTCGGTAAGCCAATAACAGGGGTTATTGTTGATAATGATAACCAGGAAATAACCCGTATAACAACCCAGCACCTAGGGATGGGGTCATTTATGATATTACCCGAAGCCGGTAAAACATACCAGGCGAAAATTACCTATGAGGATGGTTCGCAAAGTTTGGTTGCATTACCCGGGGCTTTGGATAAGGGCTACGTGATGAGTATCAACAACAATCTGGCTAACGACCCGGACCATATTTCTTTGCGGATTATTGCAAGCCCCGAACTTTCGGGAAGTGAGATTAATTTGGTAGCCCAGTATGGCGGTAAAGTATGTTTTGCATCAAAAGATAAATTAACCAATAGCAGCCTTGCTTCAAAAATAGCTAAAGACCGTTTCCCATCGGGTATTGTACAGTTTACCCTATTTAATGCAAGCGGCGAAGCTATTAGCGAACGACTGATTTTTGTAAAGCGTGCCGATGGTTTAAATCTTGGCATAACATCGGCTAAACAAACTTATGCACCGCGTGAAAAAGTGAAGCTTGATTTACTAACAAGCAGCACGGATGATAAACAGGTAGAGGCCAGCCTTTCGGCCGCTGTAATTGATGAAAGCAAGGTGCCGGTTAATGAATCAGACGAAACTACGATCCTGTCGAGTATGCTGTTGAGTTCAGACATTAAAGGTTATATCGAAAAGCCTAATTATTACTTAATCAATAATGATAAACAAATTGCTGACGATCTTGATTTATTAATGCTTACCCAAGGCTACCGCCGCTTTGAGTGGAAACAGCTAACGAGCGATAATTTTACACCGCCTGTTTATGAACCAGAGAAAACACTGCAAATATCGGGCAGGGTACATACATCAAATAACAAATCCGTTGCAAATGGTAAAGTTAGTTTGCTTACTACCCAGGGTGGCGTGTTTGCTGTAGATACGCTTACAGACGAAAACGGGCGGTTCGCATTTAAAGATCTGGCATTTAAAGATAGTATCAGGTTTGTGATACAAGCCCGTACTGCAAAAGATAAAAAATATGTAGATATAGACCTTGACAATGTGGGGCGCCAACAGGTAACCACTAATATAAACGCGCCGGATATTAACCCCAATAATGATATGGCAACCTATTTGCAAAACAGTAAGCTTTTTTACCAGCAGCAAATAAAATATGGAGTGGGTAACCATAATATTATGCTTAAGGAGGTTAAAGTAACAGCATCGAAACCTGTGCTCGAAAATTCATCAAACCTAAACGGGCCCGGTAATGCCGACAAGGTATTTAGGCTGGATGATATAGAGGCCATGAGATGTACTGATTTAACCCTTTGTTTGGCAGCCCGTATACCCGGGGTTCAATTTAGAAATGGAAAACCTTACCTGGTTCGAAGTATGGCCTTAAGTCCAAACCAGCTCCCTGCCCCGATGATGGTTATGTTTGATGGAATGGCTGTTGATGATGATTTTTTACAAACCATTAACCCGGATATGGTTGGTAGCATAGAAGTATTAAAAAGCGCTACCAATACAATGCTATATGGTTCGCGTGGTGGCTCGGGCATTATATTGATAAATAGCAGGCGTGGAAATGAGGCGAGCAACAACCAATACCAACGTTATACGCCCGGCCTTATCAGGTATACCCCCAAAGGTTTTTACATAGCCCGCACTTTTTACTCGCCGCAATATGGTGATCCTAAAACTAATGAAGCGCTGGCAGATTTGCGCAGCACCATTTATTGGGCCCCAAATGTAATAACCGACAAAGACGGCAAAGCCGCAATTGAATTCTTTAATGCAGGCAGCAAAGGTACTTACCGGGTTGTAGTTGAAGGTATTGATAATGACGGCCATATAGGCCGCCATGTATACCGTTATAAAGTGGAGTAAAAGCTACTGAGTACCCAGATCTTTGAATCTACTTCAGTTTCTACCCTTATTAACGTCATTAGTATTAGCAATGTCGTTGCATTCCCCTTTTAAGGGGAAAACTACTGCCGGTGCCCCTTGCATAAATGCTCACAAGGGGTATAATTTATGCTGATCAGACTTGTGAGTACTTGGTAGTTAATAAAGGCGGGTTTACTCGCCTTTATTTAAATAATATTTCTCCCAAAAATCCATTGATTTGGCTATTTCCGAGTGGTCGCTGCCATTGGTATCGCTCATTCCGCCGCGTCCGCCGCCCATTCCGCCTCCGCCGTGACGGCCGCCGCCACCTCCGCCGCCCATTCCACCACGGCCTCCGCCGCCACCCATGCCGCCGCGGCCGCCGCCCATACCACCATTGCCATCAGCCGTTTTATTAGCGTTTGAGGGATGGGTAACACCATTTATTTTAATATTAAAGGCCCATTCGGTTTTATCCGGGGCTTCGGCATGGAAAAATTTGAGGGGGATGGCTGCTTCGTATACCAGGTTATCATCGGCATCAATATTAAGCGCCACTTTAATGCCGTAGGTGTTTGAAGTGGTCATGATATCGCTTTCAATATCGGGGAAACCGGTTACCTTAATATTGCGCAGCTTAGTCATTTTAGCGCGTAGCATCTCGTCCCGATCTTGCTGATCTAACAGATCGGGGTTGCCCTTTTTATCACCCGATGGGCTGGTTTGCGGCTCATCAGGATTGCTAACAGGGAAGGTAATGCTACTTTCTTCTTTCTTTTTGCCTTTGGTATTAATGCTCAGAGTAAGCCCCGCGCGTATAATGCGGATCTGCTCGGTACGGTCGTTAACGCGTACAACCATGTACAGGTTATCCTTATCGTTAGCCAAGGTATAATAGATCTTTTTATCTGCGTTAAAATAGCGTAAGCTGTCGCCCCAGTCTTTCAGGTCGCCATCAATTTTAATATCGGCAGGCGGCGGTTTTAAGGTATTAAGAGCTTTTGTTTGTGCCTGGCTATGCAGGCTTAACAGCAAGCCGGCTGCCGCACAAAACGACAAGGCAGGGAAATAAGGCTTCATTTGTAATAGGGGTTTTTATAAAACTATCAATTATTGCAGCTATAACACATTTTTACTGTGTTTATTATGCTTTTTAAGTAAATTTGTGATTACAATACAACTATGCCGACTGAAGTACAGGAAGAGACACTAACCCTTGAGGAAATATTGGCGGGACTGAAAGAAGTGCACCGCCTTATATTGTGGAACGATGATGTAAATAGTTTTGATCATGTGATTTACTGCATGATGAAGTACCTGGATTACTCGGAAGGCCAGGCCGAAAAAATTGCCTGGAAGGTACACAACGAAGGCAAGTGCGCCATACTGGAAGGCTCATTCACCGAAATGGAAGTTTACCGCAAAATATTACAACAGGAAGGGTTAACCGTTTCTGTAGAATAATGATACCGTAGAGACACAATACCTTGTGTCTCTTTTTTAATTTGAATTTATTATACCGTAGAGACACAATACCTTGTGTCTCTTTTTAATTTGATATTTATTATACCGTAGAGACACAATACCTTGTGTCTCTTTTAATTTAATATTCATTACGCCGTAGAGACACAATATTTTGTGTCTCTGTTGTTTTGGATCTAATCATGCACGAGACACAAGGTATTGTGCCTCTACGGGAGATAAGATATACAGAAACACAAAATATTGTGTCTCTACAGAAGCATAAAAGAAAAAGCGCCTTAGACAATCTAAGGCGCTTTTCTTTTATATGATTACGTAAAACGTATAACGTCTCACGTCAAACCTTACACAATATAATTCCAACCGAAAGTATCGGTGGTTTTACCATAGCGGATGTCGTCTAAAGTTTTTAATACTTTTTGAGAGAACTCACGGGTTGTGGGGTCGCTCATGGTGTACTCTTCGCCATTGTAGTTTAATGAACCAACAGGAGCAATAGTAGCAGCAGTACCTGCGCCGAAAGCATCGGTCAGTTTGCCGTTTTTAGCGCCTTCAACAACTTCGGCAATAGATACACGGCGCTCTTCAACAGGCATTCCCCATGATTTGGCAAGGGTCAATACGGTATCGCGGGTTACGCCATCTAAAATAGTATCGCGGGTTGAAGGGGTTACCAAGGTGCCATCCAGCACAAACATTACGTTTGCTGCACCCATTTCTTCCACATATAAATGCTCTTTAGCATCGGTCCAGATCAGTTGATCGAAGCCTTCTTCGGCAGCTTTTTTAAATGGCAGCATAGATCCACCGTAGTTACCGGCAGCTTTAGCATAACCAAAACCACCTTCGGCGGCACGGGTATAATGTGTCTCAAATTTCACGCGCAGAGGCTTAGTGAAATACGGGCCAACCGGGCCGGTTAATACCATAAATTTATAGGTGGTAGATGGACTAACACCTAAATAAGGGTCCGTAGCAAACATAAACGGACGGATATATAGTGAGTGGCCTGCCTGTGCAGGAATCCAATCGCGATCAAGATCAACTAAAGCGGCAATGCTTTGTATAAACAGATCTTCTGGCAGTTCGGCCATGCAAAGGCGCTCTGCAGATTTGTTGAAACGTGCCGCATTTTTATCAGGACGGAAGACAGAGACCTGACCATCTGCATGTTTATAAGCTTTCATTCCTTCGAAAAACGCTTGTCCGTAATGCAGCGCAGAAATAGCCGGGCTAAGGGCAATCTCGCCATAAGGTACAATTTCGAAGTTCTTCCATTCGCCATCTGCATAATCAGCCACCAGCATGTGGTCAGAAAAGGTACGGCCAAATACCAGGTTAGTAAAGTCCGTTTCCTGCAAACGGGAATGGGTAGTTTTTGTAATTTTGATGTCCAACGTGTCTGTCATGGCCCAATAGATTTGAATTGGGGCAATTTAGGAATTTATGAAGTAAATCTCAATTTATAAGCCGGAAAAATAGACCTTTACCGAATATTATGAGCACAGCAATACACACTTACTACATAGACCCTAAAAAAGCGCCTGCATATAAACGCCAAACTAACATCAGTTTACTGGTACCCTACCTGTTTCCGATAGGTTTAATTGTGTATCAATTGGTGCGTACAGGCTACGATTATCGCTTTATTATCCTGAGCATTGCTATAACTTTGATAGCCCTTATCCTGCTATTTCTCAGTATCAAAAAATCGAACAAACGGATTGATACCATGACACTGGCCGTGAGCGATGATGCAGTTACACTGACCGAACTTGGTAAACGCGAGAAGCAAATTAAAATTATCGATATAACTGCTGTAGAAAGCGATGTTAAAGGCATCGAACTCAAAGGCAAATCGACCTCGAAAAATGCTTTTGTAATTGCGCAGGAATTTGAGAAGTTTGATCAGATCAAAAAACTGATTGAAGCAAAAGTGGCTAAGCGGAAAAGATAAGTGAATATCGAATAATGAATTTCGAATGTCCAACATCGATTTTCTCCTTCATCATTCAATATTCGATATTATTTTCTTTAAGCTAACGCACCTTCAACCCAGGCTTTCCCCCAGTTCTCCATTTGCTCGGCAGTCCATAACTCAGGATAAAATATTCTTTTCTGGAAACGCGGAGGCAGGTATTTCTGCCAGTTGGTACCACCGGTGGCCTTAATTTCTTCGGGTTCGCGGTGCAGGTATTTTACGGCCGATTTATAGTGGGCCAAAGGCCAGTTTACGTTAACGTGGGTATCCAGCTGGCGTAATTGATCTGCCAGTTGCGGGGTAGCTTGTCCGGCTGCATGTAAATTATGGTATAGTTTGTTGAAGTTAACATCGGCGCAGCTTTTACCCAGGGCAATAAAAGTATCAGCATACTTTTTCTCGAATTGTTTAAGCGTCAATGTTTTTTTACCGGTAGATAATTCGGTAGCGCCGAACTTCCAGTAGATATGCTCGAACTGGTCTTCAACACCGGCAACTCTTAACTCTTCGCGTTTATCTTTAGCAACCAAGTTGATGAAATCGGTAGCAAAGATTTCGATCATACGATATTGTCCCGATTGAAACCCACTGGCAGGCAGCAAGGACATCCTGAATTTGAGGAACTGCTCTTTTTCCATCCCTTCAACCATAACCTCGAACGAGTTAACCAGCGCGTTAAAATAGTTATTGATCCGTTTTAAACGGGTGGTGAAAAATTCGGCAGTCAAATCCTCTTTAGCAGCAATTTGTTTACACTCGTGCAAAGTAAGTTTAAAGTACAACTCCGTGATCTGGTGATACATGATAAAGATCTCTTCATCAGGAAACGGCGTTTTAGGGCTCTGTAAACTTAGCAGGGTATCGAGGTGTATGTAATCCCAATAGGTGAGGAAATCGGCATACAGCAAACCATCGAGGTAGGATGACATGTCTTGCCCCATAGCCTCATATTTTTGCTGCAGCTGCTCTAACCGTTCGGTTATCTCGGGTGTAAATTGCATACACAAAAATAGAAAAAGAATTAGGCTATTGCACCCAATGTATTTTTAACCCATATTTGTATTGTACTGAAAGGCAATGGTGAGCTGCCTATTTGAACCGCCCTAAAAAGCTGATGACGCCTACTCGAATAATTTTATTTATTTGCATGTAGGTTTATGAAAAAATTTCTGTCATCCCAAGTTTCCACAATCGTTTATAGTTTTCGTTGTACGCTTATTGTTTTGCCTATTGCTATAGCTATTGGCAGTATGGTAGCCCTGTTTCTGTGGCTGCTGAGCTGGGCAATCCATTATCGCTTTGCGCATCCCTGGTTGTTATACCTGTTGCCATTGGCGGGTGTTGCCATTCACTTTTTATATAAACTATACGGCAAATCAGCCGAGCGAGGCAACAACCTTATTATCGACGAAATTCACGAACCCGGCGCAGGCGTACCCAAACGTATGGCCCCGCTTATTTTGGTTACTACGGTTATTACGCATTTGTTCGGTGGCTCGGCAGGGCGTGAAGGTACGGCAGTGCAGATCGGCGGCAGCATAGCCAACTTTTTCGTCGGGCTGTTTAAACTTAACGATACTGACAAGCAAATGCTCCTTACCGCCGGTATAGCCGCAGGCTTCGGAGCCGTGTTCGGTACCCCTTTAACCGGAGCAATTTTTGCTTTGGAAGTGATCACTATCGGCAGGATAAATTACAATGCTTTGCTGCCTTGCCTCATCGCCGGTTTCGTTGGCGATGCCACCGTTGCCCTCTGGGGAATCCATCACACAGCCTACCATATCGACGTAGTTAAGACCTCCGCCGAGTACTATAAGCACCATTTACCCACCGATTTCTTATTACTTATTAAAGTAATATTTGCATCGGCCTTATTTGGCCTGGCGAGCTATCTTTTTGCTAACGCGACGCATGCTGTTAAGGTTTTCTCGCTTAAGCTGATTAAGGTTGATTGGTTGATCCCGGTATGTGGCGGACTGGCAATTATCGGCCTCACTTTCCTGATCGGCAAACCCGATTATCTGAGTTTGGGTGTAGAACCAGAACACCCCGGAGCCGTGACAATTGTCTCAGCCTTTCAACATGGCGGGGCTGATTTCTTTAGCTGGTTATGGAAACTCATTTATACCGCTATTACTTTAGGCACCGGTTTTAAAGGGGGAGAGGTTACACCGCTGTTTTATATAGGCGCCACCTTAGGCAATACCCTTGCCGAAATATTAAATGCCCCGATAAGCTTATTTGCTGCATTAGGTTTCGTCGCCGTATTTGCCGGAGCAACCAATACGCCACTGGCCTGCACCCTAATGGGTATCGAACTATTTGGCGGCGAGCATGCCATGCTGTTTGCTATTGCCTGTTTTACCGCCTACTTTTTTAGTGGTGACAGCGGCATTTACACTGCGCAACGAAAAGGCGATGCCAAGATTGAGAATAGTTATTGGAAAAAGCTATTTAATAAGTATAAAGGATAAAGCACTGTTTCCTTTCTTGAGAGGGGTTAGGGATGTGTTAGTCAATGTGATTAGCCTAAATTATACCCCTTATGAGCATTTCTGCAAAAAGCACCGGCAGTAATTTTCCCTTAAAAGGGGCATGCTGAGACTGCTTGCAGGCTATACAATTTGAAAGTAAAAACCTACCTTGGGAAAACATATTCCATCTACAGCGTTTAATCTATATTAACATAAACCATCATGACAACTTTTAAGAAGATACTCATTGGCATTGACGATAGTAAATTTGCTAAACATGCCACCAAAACAGGTTTCGACCTGGCTAAGCAGTTTGGTGCCGCTGTTGGGCTGGTGCATATTATCGAAGCTGCTTACGTGCCGGGGCCGGTTGCCGATACCACTTTAGGCATGCCGCTTGAAACCGGGACTAACCTGGCAAGTTTAGAATTGATGGATATTCAAACCCATATTTCTGATGATATTATTGCCAATACCATCAAAGAGTATGGCGAAGGCTTAGAGGTAACCCACTTTACCGATTATGGCTCAACAGCCGATGGCATCATTAACTGCAGTAAAGAATTTAACGCCGATTTGATTGTAATTGGTACCCATAGTCGCACCGGTTTCGATCGCCTGTTTATGGGCAGCGTTGCCGAACACGTGGTGCGCCACGCCGAAATGCCGGTATTGGTGGTGCCGTTTGCTGAAGAAGTTAGTGAATGAATTAGTTGCGAGTTAGTGAATAGAAAAGGCCTTTATCACTAATTCACAACTCACTAAATCGAAACTAATATAAAAGTCTAAACTTTATCGTTTGCGGGATGGCTTTAAGCTGATCCAGTACATCGGCATCATAGCCTTTATTTACATCCGTAATTACATAACCAATTTGCGGGTTAGTTACCAGGAACTCGCCTACTATATTGATGTTGTGCTTGGCAAATACCTCGTTGATCTTGGCCAATATGCCCGGTACGTTTTGGTGGATGTGAATGAGCCTGTGCGCGTTGCTCACACGTGGCGGCTGCAGATCGGGGAAGTTACAGCTGGTATGGGTTTTGCCCTCGTTCATAAATGAGATTACACGTTTGGGTATAAAATCAAAACTGCGGGGATTGTTTTTAGGGTCGTCGAATATGATTACGCCGTTTTCGCAGGCTGTATCAGATAATTTGCGACTTGCTACCTTGCCAAAACACCCGATCACTTTTAGTCGCGGTGCGCTTTCAATCTGCTCTGGTGTTGGCTGTACGTCTTCGCTGCAAAGCAACACGCCGGCTTCCTCCAGATACTTATCCTCAATAGTATCGCGCTGGCGAACATTGTAGCCTTCTTTCTGCATCTGGCTGATCGCTTCTTCATCAACATGACCCACTATCAGGCATTTGATCCTGTTTTTAGGGTACGAGATAGCGCGGGGCAGCCTATTGATGTATAAAAACTCATCGAAGCTTGGGGTAATATGGTCGGCTTTTTCGGTTACCGATTTACGTTCGATGTTCTCGGTATAGGCGAAGAATTTCTTGATCATGCCCGATTCTTTCAGCTGGAAATCTGAGTACCCATCGCCGATACCGAAGATATCACCCGGCAGGTTCAGCTCTTTCAGCAGTTTAACTTTGCCGCCTTCCTGCGAGAGCGGGTTGGTGCGGTCGTAACCTATAATTTTATCATCATCGTCAAATATGAAAGTATTGGCATAAATGTTCTCTTTCTTAATGTGGTACTCGGTAACTACCGGGATAATGAATTCCTTAAACCCGCCCGAAACGATGAGCACCTCATCCTGGTGGTTTTTAAAGAAATCGCTGTTGCGCGAAAACGAGGTTGATACCTTTTTACGCAGGTGGCGCACCAGCAGTTTCAGGTGGTCGCGGGTGGCTTCGAGTAACTTTACACGCTGCTCCAGACTATCGGTGAACGACAGGCGGCCTTCCATCGAAGCATTGGTTAAATCTTCAATCTTCTTGTAAATCAGCTCGCGGTCGGGGTGCTCTTTTAGCGAAATACGGGCCAGTTCATCAAGGGCTTCTACCTGGGTAAATGTGCTGTCGAAATCAATGATATAATACTGGCTCATAGTGTTTAGTATACATTAAGGTTTGCGCAAAAATGCAAAATTTAAAATGAGGATGAAGATTAAAATGAAAATCGTTTGTGCTTAGAGCCAAGAGACCAGAAACAAGAGACAAGATGAAAGCATTGTTGTTGTTGTTGAGGATAGAATGGGTTGGCGTTCAACCGCCTGTCCGTCTGCTTCCCCTCCCGTACATGCTGTTACATGGCGGACAGGGTGTGACGAAGTAGAAACACGTGGCCCGCGTGCAGCATGGGGGAGTGTAACCGGGCTTTGATTTATATCACATTACCATGTTAGAAGTGCATTTGGAAAATTAGCTGGGACGCTCTGTGTTATAACTTTATTTGATGGAAACATAGTAACCCTGTAAGCAATTAGCCAAGTATTTTGTTCTTTATGTGTAATAACTGTTTGTATGAAATTTCCATTTCTTGCCATTATCGTTATACTGTAAATACCTCCATCAATAAATTTATATGGGAACGTATTCATAGTAATTCCTGTCCTTGGCATAATTTCGTGTAGGGGGAAAGTTTTATTGTATGGCTCAAGTAAGTCCAGATTAATTCCCATGTTTGTCATATTAGAAGGATTATTCATAACCCGTTGATTACTTTTAACGTCACTTATCGTCATTTGAGTTGCCGTTATTGGATAGTCCCCTTGATTAGATATGACGTACTGTGATACCCCAAACACAGGATCAATATCATGAAAAACGACTAAAGGATAAGAATCACCACCCGTTATTACGCTGTTTATTTTAAGTGACTGTTCCAGTATTTTAGCCTGTTCAGCTTTGTTTGCATCAGACTCTTTATTAGATTTTATGTTAACTAAAACCGTACCTAATAAGGTTATTATTCCCCCCACAATTACGATCCAATCAGATCCACTTACTAAGAAATCAACAAGTTTTTTCATTTATGAAAAAGATACAAAATGTTCGGGCATTTCCAATGTTTGTGTCTTGTTATTTTTATGAAATCTTCTAAGTTTGATATTATCATTCGTTGCAGCGTGGTCTCTCGTAGAGGACCCTGCGTTATGCAATCAACCAATCACCCCCGCTTAGCATTCGTGGCAGGGGCCTCTCCGAGAGACCCTGCTGAGACTGAAACATGGCGGACAGGATGTGACGCATTAGGCACACGCGGCACGCGTGCGTTGGCAAGGGCGGCAAGTTTATTTGAAAATAATTTGGATATTTATAGAATGAGCGAGAATAACCAGTCATTTGGATACATACAGCCATTAATAGAAACACCAAATAGTAACTCATATAATTTATTGTTGGGCAATCAGTTATTTTTACGCGGTCAGATACTTGGGCTTACTGTAAGAATAGAACGTAAAATAAACGACTATTTATCTTCTTATTTTTGTGATACATTTAAAAAGAAGAATCAAATAAATGAGCTTTTGTTTTTTACGGAAAAAATTTCGTTAGACATGAAAAGGCAAATGTTTGTAAGTCTATTAAAAGCAACGAATCTCTTTACATTATCAAATACCCTGAGTTCTTAAAAAGTTTGGAGGATATCGTGCCACACAGAAATGTATTTGCACATTTAGAGGTTATCCCGATTTATGATCTTCCAAAAGAAGATAGAAAAAAATTAGTTTTTAAAAAATATACAAACGGTGTTTTGAAACCTAAGAAATATACAATAGATGATATTGTAGACTTACAGGTAAAAATGGAATATGTTGATTTTAGTTTGGATGTTATTTTGCAAGAATTGCCGCCTTACTTAGCGAATCTTGCGTTATGCGATGACTATTCAAAATTGCTCTGCACTCGTGAGAGGGTTCGTTTGCATGAGGCCCTACTGTTACATTAATAGGATTACCTATATGCCAATTGAAGCAAACTTAAGGCATAAAAAAAGCCCCGATAGGGGCTTTCAATTCTATATATAAAACGGTTTAATCACCATCTATTCCGTGTCTTTTATGCGCTGCGTCTACAATGGCCTGAGCAAGTCTTGCCTCTTCTGGCGTTTCTACACCTAATGTCTTACAGATACGACATACAGACGCTGGATATAACTCAACGTCTTTTGGTATTCCAGACATCTTTCCAGATAATACATTTCTCATAACTGTATAACCCCTCCGGTCATTTCTGACCACAATACACTCTGACTGTTCAAGATAGTTTATTAAATCGCTTCTAATCATGAGAAATGTAAATTAAATGATTCAGTTGTAACATTTCCATCCTCATCATCTTCCATTTCACTTTTTTTAAACTCAAGCATGAGCTTTAGGGCTTCCATCAAATTGTTTTTTGCCTCGACCTTATTTACCCCTTGAGCAATAACCTCTGGGAACTCTGCAAAATAAGCAGTTATACCATCGGTTACTGGGTCTTGTATCATCACTCCTGTGATAGATATTGTTTGTTCGCCTTGATTGATTTCCATGTTGTCGATTATAGGGATTATTCAAATATATTGAATATATATATTTATACAAGCGCAACGAAATAATTGTTGCAATTATTTTACTATTATTTCACACAATCAGGATCATTTTTCCGGCGAAGTACGCAGGGAGTGAGGGCAAGTGTACATTTTGCCAACGCCAATTCCCCTTATGCTGGCGCACGCGTGTCGCGTGTGATTTAGGAGTCTTTCTTCCTTATTCCTAAAGTCCCGCCAACGCTGCCACTACCTCATCAATAGTCCTATCCACAGGTTTAAATTCAAACCCAATGGCTTTCTTGATCTTGGCGTTATCATAGTTCTGCACTAAACTGGCAGATTGTGCGGATATTTTATCGAGCGAGGGAGATTTGCCGGTTATACTGCCAATAAGAGATGCACCTCGCCAGGCCAGCTCCAGCATCCAGGGTTTGGCCTGTCGCGATGGTTGTTTTACTTGGAATTTATCGGCAACGGTGTTAAACAGGTCTTTGTAGTACCAGTTTTCGGCGTTGATAATGTAACGCTCGGCAGTAATATCGCTGTTCATCAGGGCAATCATGCAGCGGGCCACGTCGGCAACATCAACCAGGCCAACGCTGCCCCCGGTATAAAAGCCTAAGCCTTTGCGCACGGTCTCAAATATCGCCCCGCTGCCTTCGGTGCCTGCGCTTGCGCCTATGATGAGGGAAGGATTAACCACTACGGCATCCAAACCTTCGGCAATGCCGCGCCATACTTCCATCTCGCTCTCCAGTTTCGATATGGCGTATACGTTGTTAACCGGGGTTTCTTCGATATAATGTTTCTCGGTAATCAGTTCGCCCGTTTTGGCGGTACCTACTGCGGCTATAGAACTTACGTGCAGCAAGCGCGCCCCGGCATCGATACAGGCATTAACCACATTGGCCGTGCCGGTAACGTTGGTGGTAATCATCGGCTCTTTATCAACCTGTTTAAATGATACCCATGCCGCACAATGGTAAACCTGGGTTACGCCTTCCATAGCGGTTTCCAGCGCAAAAATATCGCATATATCGGCCTCAACCCATTCAATGAGGTTGCTGTATTTAAGAAGCGTTTGTGGAATGACAGAATGGTTGCGCCGGGTGCAACGTACAGGTAAGCCTGTTTCGGCAAGCTGCCTAACCAGCTCAGTACCCAAAAAACCTGTTGCGCCGGTTACCAGTATCATGCTTGTAATTTTTTAGAAAACAGTGCAAATTAATCGAATTAAATTGATATTTGAGCTTTTGTAAAGCATCCCTATGTCATTAACAGATTTTCTGTCGCCCGTTGATCTCAGCAGTATAACACCCAAACAGGGCTATAACCATAGCCAGCTTGGGCATAAGATCAATGTTTTTGCCAATCAGTTTCCCGACCTCGAAGAAGAGAAATTTGATATGGCGATCATCGGTGTGATGGAAGACCGCCACGCTATTAACAATGAAGGATGCTCAACCGCACCCAATTATGTGCGCGAAAAATTGTATCAACTGCACGAAGGCAGCTTCGCCGTTAAGATTGCCGACCTGGGCAACATCCGTCGTGGTGCAAGCATTACCGATACTTACGTGGCGCTTAAAACGGTTGTTAATGAGCTGATACGGGATAACATTTTACCCATCATCATAGGCGGTGGTCAGGACCTTACCTACGCCCAGTTTATGGCCTATGAAGACCTGGAGCAGCGGGTTGACCTGGTGGTGATAGACCAGGCCTTTGATCTGGATGATGACTTTGAGCGGGATATGTCAGAAACTACCTCGGCTTCATTTTTAAGTAAGATCTTCTTGCACGAACCTAATTACCTCTTCAACTTCAGTAACCTGGGTTACCAGACTTATTTTACCAGTCAGGAAAGTTTGCGCGTAATGGATAAGCTGTTATTCGATGTTCATCGCCTGGGCGAACTGAGCGGACAAATTAATGTAGCCGAACCGGTGATCCGCAATGCGGGTATGATTAGTTTCGATATAGGGGCCATCCGTGGTGCCGATGCCATGGGGAATGCCAACGCCACACCCAATGGTTTTTATGGCGAGGAAGCCTGCCAGATTTGTCGCTACGCCGGTTTTAACGATAAGCTGACTTCAATAGGTTTCTACGAGTTTAACCCGGCTTATGATGTTAACGGGCAAACCGCCATGCTGATAGCCCAGATGATTTGGTATTTTGTAGAAGGCTTTTATAACCGCAAGTCCGATTTTCCGCTTAACCCAAAATCGCAATACCTGATTTATAAAACCACCCTTACGCATGATGACCATGAGCTGGTATTTGTAAAAAGCAAAAAATCAGACCGATGGTGGATGCAGGTACCTTACCCTGCGAATGGCTCGCTCAATGAGCGTTTTCATTTGGTACCTTGCCGGTATGAGGATTACCAGTTAGCTGTATCCGGCGAGATGCCCGACCTGTGGTGGCGCACTTACCAAAAATTAAGCTAAGCGAGGTTATATCTTTTCGCCTGGTTTTTACGTTAATAAGCCTGAATATTAAGAATTGATGAGAAAGTTATTTTGCTATATAGCACTTTTTATACCTGCCATTACGTTTGCGCAGGCACCCCAGCCATTTACCATTAAAGGCAAAATTGCCAATGGCACACCCGCAGGCCGGGTATATTTATTTTACAGCCTTGGCGCTAACCGCATGGTAGATTCATCGATAATTAGCGTGGGGACTTTTACCATAAACGGTACGGTTTTAAACCCTGTAAATGCAGCCTTAGTATACGACCATAAAGGTGTAGGCCTCGAGAAACTGGACAATACAAGCGCCGATATGCTAAGCCTTTACCTGGAGCCAGGTACTATCAATGTGGCTGCAATGGATTCGATAGCCGCCGGTAAAATTACCGGATCGCAAATAAATGATGATAACGGTAAACTGATGGCGCAGCTAAACCCTATTATCACTAAAGCTAAAAAGATCCAGTATGATGCGCAGCGTGCAACATTGGCACAGCAACAAAGCGCCGAATACCAGAACTTTGTACAAGGCAGCCTGAAAGCAATACAGGTACAACAGCAAAATGTGCTGGTATCTTTTATAAAGGGTAACCCTAAAAGTTATCTGAGTTTGCTGGCTTTAAGTTCGATGGGTGGCCCTTCGGCTGATCCTGCACCGTTGTTGGCCTTATACAAAACGCTCGATCCATCCCTGCAAAGTATGGAAGCAGGCATGCAATTAAAAAAATCGTTAGATGGATTAATGGTAACCGGCATTGGTGCCGTGGCCCCCGATTTTACCCAGCCCGATGCGGATGGCAAACCGGTTAAGCTTTCATCGTTCCGCGGTAAATATGTGCTGTTAGATTTTTGGGCATCATGGTGCGGCCCTTGCCGCCAGGAAAACCCGAACGTAGTGCGGGCTTACAATAAATATAAAAACAAAAACTTCACTATACTGGGTGTGTCGTTAGATCGCCCGGGCGCCAAAGATACCTGGCAAGCTGCCATTAAAGCTGATGGCCTTGTTTGGACACAAGTATCAGACCCTAAATTCTGGGACAACGAAGCTGCCGCCCTTTATGCCGTACGCGCCATCCCCCAAAATTACCTGATTGATCCGCAAGGAAAAATTATTGGTAAAAATTTAAGAGGTGAGGATTTAGAAAAGAAACTGGCTGAGCTATTCCCGGGTTCTTGAGGATAGATGCAAGAGACAAGAGACAAGATATGAAAGGCTGCGAGCAATCGCGGCCTTTTTTGTTTTCTCCACCTATCATCTCCACCCGTCATGCTGAATTTATTTCAGCACCCCACTGGACAGGTCTATACTTTGCATATTATACACTTAGCACGTGGGGTGCCGAAATAAATTCGGCATGACGGTTTTGTAAATATGACGCGCGGGAGATAGTCCTTATTCCTTACTCTTTATTCCTTACTCTTCATTTTTGATACCGCGCTCCTGATACGGCTCAACGATACCGAAGTAATACCCAGATACGATGCGATATAATGCTGAGGCACGCGTTTAATAATTTCGGGCCGCTCTTTCATCAGGTTAATAAAACGCTCTTTAGGGGTATCCCTGATGAACGACATAAAATGCCGCATATAGTTAAGCTGGCGGTCCAGGCTGATTTCTGCAAGTGTTTGTTTGCCCGCCGGGGTAGTTTCTATATCGGCTATGATCTGTTCCCAGTCCTTCTTGCCGACCCAATATATAATACTGGGTTCAATTGTTTCGAGCGTATAAATACTGGGGATATTCCGCCGGAAGCTTTCAAGAGAAGAAACGCTCTGCCCTTCAAAAAAGAACTGGAGCGTTAAGTCGCGGCCTTTGTTATTGAACCACGCGCGGATGCAGCCTTTCTCGATATGCCAGGCTTTTTTTGATACATCGCCCTCATGCAGCAGTATGGTTTTAGCCGGAACTTCTATGCGATGAAACATGTTCTTGTACTCCTCCCATTTGGGTGCTAAATGCGGAAAATTGTTTTGGAGTTGCTCGAGCATAAAGTAAAAGTAAAGAAAAA